>JBCNOX010000174.1:0-9134 GCA_039593645.1 Pseudoduganella sp. | reverse complement strand
TTTCTTCAATTTCATGGGTTCCTCGAAAAAAGGGGCGGCCCAAGCCGCCCCGAAAACTACCGGAATAGGTAGAGGAGACTACAGGTTACAACAATGGGACCTGAACGCATGTGCGCACCGGCCGGTCATACCAGCGCGACAAACCCAGCGCAAACAAGGCCACGCCGCAATACAGCCCGACGATGGCGGCCGCCAGCACCGGTCTGGATGGATGGGTCGTCCAGTTCCAGTGGGCGAACAGGTAGATAAGCGGGTAATGCACGATAAAGACCGGATACGAGAGCTCGCCCACCAGGCGCGTCACCGCATCGGTCGTACCTGCCGGCTGCTGCGAGCCGGCGCCGGCCATCAGCACCAGCGGGAATACCAGGATCACGCAGGCGGCTTCGAACAGCCAGTTGGCAGCGCCAAACGCGGGCGCACAAAACACGGCAAGCAGCAGCAACGATAATACGATGAACGGCGTCGGCACCGACATGCGAAGTCTCATCCGGTATATCAGGAGTCCCAGCAGGAAGGGACAGGCCAGGCCCAGCGGCGCCACCCAGAAATGGTCCCAGCCCCACGCGTAACCAAGGCTATCGAACTTCTTGGCGGTCCACAGCAGGGCCAGCGCGCTGGCCGCACACAGCAAGATGTGCATGCGCCGTCCCAGGCGCCACGCAACGCATCCGGAGGGCGCCGGCGCGCGCCCGCCATAGGCATGTCCCAACACGAAACCGGACAGCGCAAAGAAGAACTCCACCGCAAGGAAGCCATGCGGCATGGGGTTCCTGCTCGGGCTCGGCACCAGCATTTCCAGAAAATGGAAGGCAAACACGCTTAAAGCAGCGGTGCCGCCCAGGCCGTCCAGTATGTGATAGTGCGGTTTCATGAGAGGCATTGTGGGCGTTGCACCCCGGTGCCGCAATTGCAAAAACCGCCAACGCCAAATATGAAATTGCGCAGCTTATTTCAGCAGGCGTTCGATATCGGGCCGCATCGCGCCGGCCAGGATACGGTAGCCCTTCTCCGAGAAATGCAGGAGGTCAGGCTGCAGCTCATGCGACAGCGTGCCGCCCTCCCCCATGAAATGGGCCCCATAGTCATGGAAGAACACGGTCTTGCCATCCTCCAGGGTACGCACCCGCTGGTTAAGCGCCACGATGCGGCGCCGCTCATCGGAATCCGGCAAGCCTTCCGGCAGCACGGCATTGAGCAGGACGCGCGCGGCCGGATAGTGCTGGCGCAGCATCGCCAGCACGGCCTGGATGCCCTGGAAGACTTGGTCCGGGCCTTCGTTACACAGATTGATGTTGTTCACGCCGATCATCAGCACCACCAGCTTCGGCTTGAGCGCGGCGATGGCGGGCTGCTTCAGGCGCCACAGCAGGTTTCCCGTGTGGTCACCGCCAATGCCGAAATTGGCCGGCTTGAGGTGGCCGAAGTTGCTGTCCCACAGCGCCATGGGCCACATCTCGGTGAGGGAATCGCCGACAAACATCACGTCGATATTGTCTTGTTCCGCCCGCGCCACCTGGTTGGCGTTCATCTGCTTCCATCGCTCGATCGTCATCCAGGGATAGTCGACGGCACGCGGCGCGGCGTTGGTGGCGCAGCCGCCTGCCCATGCCTCAGGAGCGGCGCATGCCGCCGCCAGCAAGCCCGCACAAGCGACATGCATGATGTTTTTCATGTTTTCACTCCCTCAGCAATTTTTGCAGGACCGGCTCCATGCTGCGGGCCCATATCTCATAGCCCTTCTCTTCGGGATGCAGCATGTCCGGCATGATGTCGCGCGACAGCGTGCCATCGGCATTCAACAGCGAAGCGTTGATGTTAGCGAAAAACACGTGGCGCCCATCGGCATAACCAGCAATGATCGAGTTCACTTCTTCATTGAGGCGGCGCAGGAAAGCTGTCGGCTGCTCTTCGCGCGGGAACACCGCCAGCAGCAGCACCTTGGTCTGCGGCAGGCGGCGCCGCAGTTCATCGATGATGGCCTTGACGCCAGCGGCCGTCGCCTTCGGGTCGTCATTGCGGTCGCCGGTATTGTTGGTGCCGATCATCAGCACCGCAACCTTGGGCGCCAGGCCGTCCACTTCGCCGTGCTGCAGGCGCCACAGCACATTTTCGGTATGGTCGCCGCTGAAGCCCAGCGCCACCGCATTGTACTTTGCGTAATGGCGTTGCCACACCGCCTGGCCGGCCTTCTCCCAGCCTTCGGTGATCGAATCGCCGATGAATACCAGCTTCGGCTTCCTGCCCGCAGCGCGCAGCTTGCGGTTTTCCTCGAGCTTCTGTTCATGGCGCGGCAGCCACCATCCCAGCGACCAGGCATGGTTCAGCGTGTCCGGGGTGACCGATTCGGTGCGGTAATCCGGGCAAGAAGCGTTGGGCGTGCCGCTCCTGACGAACCTGATGTTGGCAAGCGCCACCTGGCCGCTGCCGTTGCCTTCCAGCGAGAACGGCATCGCCACCTTGCTGAAATCGTCGCCGGCGCGCACGAAGCAGGCCATCGGGAAGGACAGGTGCTGCCAGCCCTTGCCTTGCAGGGCCCTGCCTGGCATGACATAGTTCACTTTGCGGTAGCACTCCGGCCCGCAGCGCATGGCGAAATAAACACCGCCCTGCGCCAGGTCCAGCGCATTGAAGTCGAATTCCAGCGTGCCGCCGGCCGCGTAAGGACGCAGGTCCAGCGGCGCTCCGCCTTCGAAGCGCAAGGCAGTGGACCAGGTGTCCTGCCATTGCAGGGTCAATGCCCCCTGCTTGTCGGCCACCTCGCCCATGCCAAGGCCTACGGCGCCGGACGGCGAGGCCTCGAAAGCGCCAATCGTTGCGCTCCATGAAGGGGCTGGCTTGCCGGCAAAGAGCACAATGTCATCATCGCCGGCGGCATGCGCACCGGCACCAACGGCCGCCAGGACGAGGGCCGCGAGAAGTCTTCGGGAATTTTTCATCCGGCGATTTTGCTGCGGCCGCGCAGGCCGGGCAATTATGAAAACCGCCAAGTGCTCCAACGATATTGAACAGTCAGAACCACTTCCTTTGCAATGCTGCGAAGGTGCCGCGGGCCTTGACTGTTTCCAGCCCCTTGCGGAAACGCTCCACCAGGTGCTCGTCGGTCTTCGGCCCGAACGCCATGTAGCTGCCGCCGTCCCCCAGCTCGGCAAGATGCAGGGCGCGCACCAGGACCTGGTTCGGATCGCCGCCCTCCTGCCGCACAAGATCCTGCGCCACGAGTTCGCTCATCGCCCACAGGTCGACACGGCCCAGCTTCAACTTTTCATACGTGGTTCGGGGCGTGGCATTGCCGTGCAACTGCAGTCCTTTGACGAAACCCTTCGACTCAAGGTACTGCTCACGCGCGTCGCCGTTGATGGTGCCGATCTTGTAGTGCAGCGCATCACTGAGGCTGCCGATCTTCAGGTTGCGCTCGCGCAGGGAAAACAGGTAGGAACTGTCGGATGGCGATACCACGCCGACCCACTTGAACAGCTGTTCGCGCTCCGGCGTGCGCAGGATCGAAAAAATCAGCACGTTTTCCGAATGCAGCGCCGTGGTATAGGCACGTGCCCACGGCATGACGTGGAAATCGCAATGCACATCGATCTCCTTCAGGACGGCTTCGATCACTTCGGTACTGAAGCCGGTGACCTTGCCGTTCTCGAGAAAGTTGACGGGCCGGTTTTCCTCGGTGACGCAGGTGACCGAGGGCGACGACGCGGATGCGTTCGCGCAAACGGCCAGGCATAGCAATCCAATCCGAAGCAGCAGTTGATGCATCTTCAATGTCCGAACAACGTGTGGCCCTTCGTTATTCTATACAAGGAAGATGCCGGTGCCCACCCCGCTTCAACTGCTGAGTTGCTCGAGGTAGCGCTGCGCGTCGAGTGCCGCCATGCATCCTGTGGCGGCGCTGGTAATTGCCTGCTGATAAACGTGGTCTTGCACGTCGCCGGCGGCAAACACGCCGTCGACCGACGTCAGCGTCGCCATGCCGGCCGTGCCGGCCCGGGTTTTCAGGTAGCCGTCCTGCATGGCCAACTGGCCGTCGAAAATGCCGGTGTTCGGCTTGTGGCCGATGGCGATGAAGACGCCATGCACCGGCAGCGACTCCTGTTCGCCGCCGCTTCGTTGCAGGACGATGCCCGCTACCCCCGCAGTGTCACCCACGACTTCGTGCAACGCGGCATTGAGCTTCAGGACAATCTTTCCTTCGGCGACTTTGGCCATCAGGCGATCGACCAGGATCGGCTCTGCGCGGAAATTGTCGCGCCGGTGCACCAGCATCACTCGCGCGGCAATATTGGACAGGTAAAGCGCTTCCTCTACCGCCGTATTGCCGCCGCCGACCACCGCCACGTCCCTGCCCCGGTAGAAAAAGCCGTCGCAGGTGGCGCATGCCGACACCCCGCGTCCGATAAAGGCTTGCTCGGACGGCAAGCCAAGGTACTGGGCCGAAGCGCCGGTGGCGATGATCAGGGCATCGCAGGTGTATTCCCCCGCGTCGCCCACCAGCCGGATCGGCCTCTCGGCCAGGTGGGCCGTATGGATATGGTCGACAACAAAGCGCGTGCCGAATCGTTCGGCGTGCACGCGGAAGCGCTCCATCAATTGCGGCCCCTGCACGCCCAGCGGGTCGGCCGGCCAGTTTTCCACGTCGGTCGTGGTCATCAGCTGGCCGCCCTGCTCCAGGCCCGTTATCAAGGTGGGCGCCAGGTTGGCGCGGGCCGCATAGACGGCGGCGGTGTAGCCGGCAGGGCCGGATCCCAGTATCAGCAGGCGGGAATGTTGTGGCATGTGGACTTTCTCGATCGTATTGGACATCGCGTAAATACCCGCTGCCGCCAAAAAGGTTCAGCGCCCGGCAGAAATCATTGCGAGCCTCGACGGTTTTGACAATTGCGTTTCCCCGCCACGGCTCCGCACAATAAGCTGGCCCAAATTACAATCAGGAGAAAAAGAATGTTGAAACGGACACTGCTGACTTATGCGCTGTCGTGCGCTTTCGCCACGGCGAACTGCGCGCCGGCAGCCGCCCAGCCGCCAGCCAGCGCCATCCCGGAATTCCCGACCATCCTTTACGGAGCGGCGTATTACCACGAGTACATGCCTTACGAACGTTTGGACAAAGACATCCGGATGATGAAGGCCGCAGGGTTCAACGTGGTGCGCCTGGGCGAGTCCACCTGGAGCCTGTGGGAGCCGGAAGACGGTCGCTTCGAATTTGCCTGGATGGACCGCGTGATCGACGCCATGGGCAAGGCCGGCATCAAGGTCATCATGGGTACGCCGACCTATTCGATTCCAGCCTGGATGGCCAAGCAGAACCCCGAGATCCTGGCCCGCAAATTCAACGGAGTACAGAACACCTACGGCATGCGCCAGAACATGAACACCGACTCGGCGGCCTACCGCTTTTACGCCGAGCGCCTGATCCGCAAGATCGCCACCCGCTACAAGGACAATCCCAACGTGATCGGCTGGCAGGTGGACAACGAGACCAGCAGCTATGGGGCGGCCAACGATGACGTGTTCATGCGCTTCCTGCATCACCTGGAGAAGAAGTTCGGCACGCCGGAAAACCTGAGCAAGGCATGGCTGCTGAATTACTGGGGCCAGGACCTGCATAGCTGGGCCGACCTGCCGCGCCCCGATGGCGCGCAAAGCACCGGCTACAAGCTGGAATGGGCGCGCTGGAGCCAGATGCGCGTGACCGACTTCCTCGACTGGCAGGCAAAGCTGATCCGCGAATGCGCCTCGCCGCGCCAGTTCATCACGCACGATTTTGCCGGCTCGCTGCACAACGATGTCAACGAAGAAGCGGTGGCACGCTCACTCGACATCCCGGCCGTCAACATCTACCACTGGGGCCAGCCCGAGACCTACACCGGCGCCGACCAGGCGCTGCAAGGAGACTTCACCCGCTCGCTCAAGCGCGGCAACTTCCTGGTGACGGAAACCAATGCGCAAACCACCGACTGGAGTTCCTCCTTCCAGTATCCACCCTACGATGGTCAGTTCCGGCAGGACGTCTACACGCACCTGGCCAATGGCGCCAACATGGTCGAATACTGGCACTGGTCCTCGATCCACGCCAACCAGGAGACCTACTGGAAAGGCGTGCTGTCGCACGACATGGAGCCAAACCGCGCCTACGCGGAGATGAGCCGCATCGGCAGCGAGCTGCAGAAGATCGGCCGCAAGCTGGTGAACCTGAAGATCCGCAACGATGTCGCCATCCTGTGGAGCCGCGACTCGCTGAACGCGATCAATGACATGCCGTTCGCCAAGCAATCTCAGTGGGGCGGCAACGGCACCAGTGCCGATTACGGCTCGCTGGTGCGCCAGATTCACCGCCAGCTGTACGACCTGAACGTCGGCACCGATTTCGTGTTCACCGACACCCAGGACTTCTCGTCCTACAAGCTGCTGGTGGTGCCTTCGCTGTACGTGGCCGACGATGCCCTGCTGCGCCGCATCACGGAATACATCCGCAAAGGCGGCCGTGTCGTGATGACCTTCAAGAGTGGCTTCGCCAACGAGAACACCTATGTGCGCCCGACCATGGCGCCGGGGCCGTTGCGCGAAGCGCTCGGCTTCCATTACCAGGAATTCTCCAACCTGGCGCAGCCGCTGACACTGAAAGGCGACCCGTTCCAGGCCGGCGCAGACAACAAGGTGCAGTACTGGGCCGAGTTCCTGCAACTGGATACCGCCAAGGCGCTGGCCTACTACGACCACCACTTCTATGGCCGCTGGCCCGCCATCACCTCCAACGACTTCGGCGCCGGCAAGGTCATTTACCAGGGCACCTACCTGTCGGACAAACTGCAGAAAGCCGTGCTGCACACGGCGCTGCAGGAAGCCGGCCTGGCCGGTGCGGACCAGCAGTTGCCGCCAAGCGTCAAAACCCGCAGCGGCATCAACACATTCAAGCGCCCGGTTCACTATTACTTCAACTACTCCGGCGCCGAAGCAAGCTTCAGCTATGCGCGCAAGAGCGGCATTGACCTGCTGACCGGCAAGCGCGTGGCCAGCGCCGACAAACTCACGCTCGGCCCGTGGCAGCTTGCCATCATCGAGGAGGATGCCAGGTAAAAGTCAGGCTGGCGGCGGGCGGAAAATGAGCTGGCTGAAGTGGTACAGGCTTTCCGCCCAGCTTTCACGGTCATGCCCATAATCGTCGACGTGCCACACATGAGGCACCTTGTTCTGGCGCAGGCTGCGGTGAAGGTCCTGCGATATGGCGATCAGGCCGTCCCGCTTCCCGCACGACAGGTAGAGCAACCGGAGCTGCGAGCGCGAGGAGGACGACTGCGGCAACAGGCTCGCCGCGGCGCGGGTATTGGGCGCGGCCGAAAAACCACCGACCCAGGCAAAGGACTCCAGGTGGCCGAAGCCATAATTCAATGCCTGGCCTCCCCCCATCGACAGGCCGGCGATGGCGCGCCGCCCGCGCTCGGCCAGGGTCGGGTACGCCTTGTCAATGGCAGGTATCAGGGATTCCAGAAGGTCGCGTTCGAAGTTCGCAAAGCCGGCAATGTGCTCCGGCGAGAACTTGCGCTCGTCAGGCGGCGGCCGGTCATCCGGCAGCGCGCGGCCGTTGGGCATGACAACGATCATCGGCACCGCCTTGCCGGCGGCAATCGCCGCGTCCAGGACCGCGCCGGCGCGTACATAGGCAGGCCATTCATGGTGGTTGCCTGCCAGGCCGTGCAGGAGATACAGCACCGGATAGCGGCGCTGCGCCAAATAGCCGGCCGGCAGGTAGACGCTGGCCTTGCGGCGCGTGCCGGTGACTGCGGAATCATAGGTCAATTCCACAATACTGCCCTGCGCTATGCCTGGCTGCGCAGTGTCGAAGCCCGCTGGCGGAGCCGCAAAAGCGCGCACGTCGTCGGCTTCCAGCGCGATGGGACGCAGTTGCACAGGCCCCAGCCGTTCAGGATTTTCGGCGGCGCGGCATCCCGGCACCGGGACTGCGAAGACGGCAGCCAGCACGCTGGCGGCGACGGAAGCAAATCGGTATGCCATTGGACGCGCTCCGGGCGGATGAAAACAGGTTGTCGGCCGATTGTCGGCAGAAGACTGCGGCCGATTGTGGGTGTTGCGCGATTGCCGGGCAATACCAAAAATCACCAATTACCGCTATGATTTTCGGTAGCCGCCGCAAGGCTGGCGGATTTCATTGGCAGCGCTGGCCATTTTCGGCATTGCGCTCCCATCCCGCAGTTCGCAACATACATGCATGGAAAATAACATCGTCTGTTTTGGGGAGCTCCTGCTGCGCATGTCTGCGCCGGCAGGCCAGTTGCTGCTGCAAGCGCCGCAACTTGATACCTGCATCGGCGGCGCGGAGGCGAACGTCGCCGTGTCGCTGGCGCGCCTGGGCCACCGCGTGTCGCTGGTGAGCAGCCTGCCGGACAACGCGCTCGGCGCGGCGGTGCGGGACGGCGTGCGGGCGCACGGCGTCGATACGCGCGGCATCCATTTCGCGCCCGGCCGCCTCGGGCTCTACTTCCTGACGCCAGGCGCCGTGCTGCGGCCTTCCGAGATCATTTACGACCGCG
This sequence comes from Pseudoduganella sp., assembly GCA_039593645.1. Lineage (GTDB taxonomy): Bacteria > Pseudomonadota > Gammaproteobacteria > Burkholderiales > Burkholderiaceae_D > Rugamonas. Next base: position 579 of record JBCNOX010000174.1, on the reverse strand, counting down.
CCGGATCGGTGTTTGCGGAAACCGACCCTGCCACTTACAATTGGCCGGCGCTGCTGCATGGCGCCGAGTGGCTGCACGTCTCCGGCGTGTCGGCTGCCGTTGGCGAACGCGGTGCGCGGGCAACGCTTGACGCCATGCGTGCGGCACGCCCGCTGGGCGTGAAGGTTTCCTTCGACGGCAATTACCGCGCTTCGCTGTGGGCCCGGCAAGGCAGCGATGGCGCCGAGGTGCTGTGCGAGTTGATGCGCCACGCCGACCTGGCATTTGCCGACCAGCGCGACTTTGCGCTGCTGCTGCGGCGCCCGGAACTGGAGCGATGCGGCCGCGCACAGGCGATGGCTGCAGCATTCGAAGCGTTCCCGCAGCTGACGCGGGTCGCTGCTACCAGCCGCACCCAGCTCGCCAACGAACGCCACGACCTGACTGCGACGCTGCACACACGTGAAGGTGCCGTCAGCGCACGCGAGTACGCCATGCATGGCATCGTCGACCGGATCGGTACCGGCGATGCCTTCGCCGCAGGCCTGTTACATGGCTTGCTGCGCGGATGGGATGACAACAGCAGCCTCGAATTTGGCC
>JBCNOX010000173.1:0-9176 GCA_039593645.1 Pseudoduganella sp. | reverse complement strand
GCGGCATCCGCGCGGTGCGCCACTTCCTGCAGCGCGCCGCGGTGCAAGGCTCGCCGACCATGCTGACCGCCATTACGGGCGAGTATGTGCGCGGCGGCGCGGTCAAGGAAAGCGACGTGCATCCGTTCCGCAAGTGCTTCGAAGACCTCGAAATCGGCGACTCGCTGCTGACGCATCGCCGTACCGTGAGCGAAGCTGACATCGTCAACTTCGGCGGCATCTCGGGCGACTACTTCTACATGCACTTCGACGAGATCGCGGCGAAAGACACCCAGTTCGGCAAGCGCATCGCCCATGGCTATTTCGTGCTGTCGGCGGCGGCCGGCCTGTTCGTGTCGCCGGCGCCGGGCCCTGTGCTGGCCAACTATGGCCTGGACAACCTGCGCTTCATCACCCCGGTGGCGATCGGCGACACCATCCGCGCCCGCCTGACCTGCAAGCGCAAGGTCGACCGCAACCGCACCGACGACAAGGGCCGCGGCCAGGGCGTCGTGGCGTGGGACGTGCAGGTGACCAACCAGAACGACGAGCTGGTTGCCAGCTACGATATCCTGACCCTGGTGTCCAAGCGCGCTTGAATCCGCAGCGCAGCCCAGCAAGCGGTTCCTCCCGCCGCGCCGCTTGCTGCCAGGAGAAGAAGCAAGCCCAGCATATTTGAGGCGTTCTCCTCTTCTTCGCAGGCAAAGACTTCGACGCCCATCAGGACCGCAGCCGCCGCCAGCGCTGCCAATGCGCCAAAGCGTGCAAAATACGCCCATCATCGTATGCCGAGCCTGTTGGCACGCCGGATCGTCCATATGAATGGCAACAAGCCACCGACGAATGCGGCGGCGAGACCTATCATTGGCAAGGACCTGGATATCGGAGCGGCGATAATGGTGGGAGATGCACAGCAAACTGCTGCTGCTGTGACGGCGGAGAAATAAGCCGTATGCAGCCAGTATGAAGCGGCCGTGAACCGCAGCTACATCATCATTACGTAAACGACGCCTGCAAACGCCAGCACGATCAGCAGGACGGCGCTCCACTTCATCCGGTAATGGCGCGCATGGCAACGCTGACAAACCCGCATTTTCGCACCGCCGCCGCTTGCGAGCGGCAGCTCCTCACAGGTATTCCACTTGATTTCAGCAGCGCACAGCGCACAGGCGCCGCGCTCGTTGCGCCGTCCGCCGCGCCAATGCCGCAGCCGGTCCGTGACCAGGGCTGCAACCAGCAGCGCACTAAATAGCAGGAACAGTATCTTCATGGTGCGCCGACTTTAGCACAAGCCAGCAGGCGCTGCCCGCCACGAGGCCGGCAAGGAACAGCATGGGGCCAAGCCGCACCAGATGGCGCGGGGAGTAAGCGCAAGCCAGCAGTGGAAGGAAGGCCATGGCGGTAAGGATTGCCCCGCCGATGTAGAAGTAGGGGTTGTGGATGCCGCGGCGCACGGCCAGCGTCATGGCGGCTGCATACGGCACGACCGAGGCGGCGAAGGCCATGATCCAGGCCAGCACCAGCGTGGCGAGCGGGAAGCGGAAGGTCTTGTCGCCGTTGGCGACGAGGTCCCACAGCTCATTGCCGAAGACGAAGGTTACAGCGGCGCAGCTTACCGCAAGAAGGTGTGCGTACATGACGCGCTGCATGGAGGTAGAAATGATCATGGCCACACTGTAGCCAGCCAGTGTGCGGCCAGTATGAAGCCAGCAAGAAATGGGGAGTTAAAATAGGAAGACCAATGCGTCCCGCTCAACTTCGTAAGGTTTGTAATGAAATTTGTATCGCTGGCGGCGGTTGCCGCCATGGCTGCGCTGGTTGGCTGCACTTCGGTATCCGGCACCAGGTTCGCACAGCAGGAATCCGTCATGCCGAAGCTGGCGGCCGATCAAGGCCGCGTGTATTTCTACCGCGTTGACGCCTTCACCGGTGGCGGCATGAGCGCCCCGGTCAAGCTGGATGGGATCGAGGTAGGCGACTCGCTTCCCGGTGGCTATTTCTTTGTTGATGCCGCTGCAGGCAAGCATGAAGCGTCAGCTGCCACCTCCAGGGTAACCCAAAAGCTCAATTTCGCTCTCTTGCCGGGCGAAACCAAGTACGTGCGCACCAGGGCGCAGTTTGATGGGAAAGTCGGCCGCGTGGTGCCGGAACTGGTGAGCGCCGAAGAAGCCCGCAAGGAATTGCCTTCCCTGAACTTCACCGGCGCCGCAAAGGCCAACTGATCAGGCCTGCAATCCGAAAGGATCGTCGATGGAATGGGATGGCTTGGTGAACCAGCGCGGGCCATCCTCCGCCATGTAGAAGTGGTCCTCGTGGCGCACGCCGAATTCGCCCGGCACCACGATCATCGGTTCGTTCGAGAACGTCATGCCGACGTCCAGCGGCGTCTTGTCGCCGCCCACCAGATAAGGCCATTCGTGGATATCGAGGCCGATGCCGTGGCCGGTGCGGTGCGGCAGGCCTGGCAGCTTGTATTCCGGGCCGAAACCGGCCGCCTGCAGTGAACGGCGCGCGGCCAGATCCACTTCTTCGCACGGCACGCCCAACTGGGCCGCTTCAAACGCGGCCTGTTGCGCCGCCTTCTCCGCATTCCATACCGTGCGCTGGCGCTCGCTCGCTTCACCGTACACATAGGTGCGGGTAATGTCCGAGATGTAGTTGTGCAGTTTGCAGCCGGTGTCGATCAGCACGGTGTCGCCTTGCTTCAGCGTCTGCACGTACGAAACGCCGTGCGGGAAGGAGCTGGCTACACCGAACAGCACGATCACGAAATAGGAGCCGGCTGGGGCGCCGACCTTGCGGTGCGCCTTGTCGATGAACTCTGCCACTTCAGTGGTGGTGATGCCTTCGCGCAGGATGCTGGCGGTGGCGATGTGCACGGCCAGGGTCATGTCCTTGGCACGCTGCATCAGGGCGATTTCCGCTTTCGACTTGCGGGTGCGGCAGTGGGCGGTGACCGGGCGCGCATTCTCCAGCACATAGCCTTCGGCCAGCGGGCGGATGCCGTCGTAGATGAAGAAGGCAGCGCTTTCGTCGATGCCGATGCGCGGCGGCTGTGCGGCGTTCGGCGCAATGCCCATTTTTTTCAGGACTGCGACGAACAAGGCGTAAGGGCTTTCGTGCTCGTGCCAGCAATTAACCGCGCCTTCCACCAGCATGAAGTCCTGCAGGGTGTTTTCTTCGAAAGCGGGAGCGATGTATTCCACTGCGCCGCTGGCAGGCAGGATGGCGCCGACCATGCGCTCGCTCGGGTACCACTTGGTGCCGGTGAAGTAGAGCAGGCTGGAACCGGCATTGATGTAGATGGCCGCGATGCCTTGCTGGCGCATGAAAGCTTGAGCCTTTTCGATGCGTGCCAGGTGTTCATCCTTGCCGATCGGCGTAGCGCCCGCCGTCATGTCCGACAGGGATGCCAATGCCTCTTCGATAGTCTTGCCGCCAATACCAATGCCCATGCTGCCTCCTTAAAAAACAAGGGGAACATCATAGCACCGCAAAGATGTAAAAAAAGCCGGCTATGCAGCTATCGTATCCGGGGATGACGATAGCCGCATACCGGCCAGGATGATGAAACTGAAGCTTATTGAACTTGCAGGCTTACCTTGTCAACAACGAAGGAAGTCTGCAGCGAATAGTCTTCCGTCATGTTGAAGTGGATGCGCACGGTCTGGCCTTTGTATGGCAGCAGGTTGAAGGTGCGGATCTGGTAGCCGCTGGCTGGCATGGTGTTGTTGTAGGTCGCCAGGGTGCCCAGGGTGGTGCCGGAGCTGTTCTTCACGGTCACGACCATCTTGTCGTACACAGTGCTGCCGGTTTCCGCCGTGTCGATATGCAGGGCGAACGACAGGGTAGCCGCGGTTGCAGTCGATGGGATGGTCACGGTCTGGTACAGCGATTCGGTAGCGGTGGTGCCGTTACCGCCCAGCCATGCGAAGCGCGAGCCTTCGTACGCTGTCTGGCCGCTGTAGTTGCCGATCACGCCGGTGGTGCCAGCCCATGGCGACGTGCCGGACTCGAAGCCGCCGTTGACGATCAGCTCACTCTGCGGAGGAATGGTTCCCACGGTCAGGGTGGCGTTGTTCGAGGTGGCAGTCTTCGCTGGCGACGAGGAGTCGCTGACGATAGCCTTGAACACGGCGCCGTTGTCGGCAGTCTGCGCGGTGAACGAATAGGTAGCCGAAGTGGCGCCCGGAATCTGGGCTCCATTACGGTACCACGCGTAGCTGTAAGGTGCAGTGCCGCCCGTTGCCCCCACGGTGAAGGTCGCGGTGCCGCCTGGAGCAACGGTGACGTTGTTCGGCTGCGTGGTGATCGTTACGACGTTAGGATTGGCCTCGTCCACGTCGGCACCGACGTTGATTGCAGCGTAAGCGCGCTTGACGGCGATCGATTCAGGGCTGCCCACGCCATACAGCTGTTCAGCCGATTCGATCATCTTCAGGCGCGCGTTGGCGTAGTTGGTCGAAGAGGTGAACTTGGTGGTGTTGGCCTTGAACCAGATGCGGAACGCCTTGTCGCTGCCGATGCCGGTCATGGCCAGCGGCTGCTTGTTCAGGTAAGAGCTGTACATCTCGCTGGAGGACGAGGAGTTGGAGCCCTTGGACAGGAAGTAGAACATGCGGTTGTTCGGGCCCGAGGAGTAGTGCACGTCGAGATTGCCCAGGGTGCTGCTCCAGGCGTCCTTCGACGAACCGTCCTTGGATGGCTTCCACATCCAGCGCAGTGGCTGGCCGTTCTTGGCGATCTCCTTACCCATCATCCAGTCGTTGCCGGTCAACGGGATCGTGGTGCCGGTGCCGCCGGCGCGGGCATAGGCTTCCACCACCTCGCCGGTGATGTCGGAGTTCGACTCATTCAGGCCACCGGACTCGCCGGAGTAGGTCAGGTTGGAAGTGGCGTCGGTCACGCCGTGGCCCATTTCGTGGCCGATCACGTCGATCGAGCCCAGGTTGTTGAAGTAGGAGCCGCCGTCGCCGATGTACATGCACTTGCAGCTTGGGTCGAAGAAGGCGTTGTCGTAGTTGTTGTCGACGTGGACTGCGATGTAGGTGGCGGTGTTGTTGCCGTCCAGCGAGGACCAGCCCATCACGTTCTTCAGCGTGTCGTAGGTGTTCATCAGGCCCCACAGCGCGTTCACTGCCGCGGTCTGGCCGTTGGCGTTGGTGGTGCTGCCGCCGCTGATGTATTGCTGGCCGTCGCCCCAGGTGTTGGTGCTGTTGGTATAAATCGAGCCTGGGCTTGGGTTGTTGGCCGACGAGTGGTTGGCATTGGTGATGGCCATGCCGCCGAAAGTGCCGCCGACGCCGCGCGAGGTGTCCAGCATCTTGTAGGTGGAGCCGGACAGGGTGGTGTTGATCGGCACGTCGCCGTTGTACTGGCTGTGGCCGACGCCGACCACGGTCTGCAGGGCGTTCCACTGTTTGATGACGGCGCCGGTCTTGGCGCTGATCACGGTGTCGCGGAACACCGGACGGCCATCCTTGTTCATGCGGGTCTTGACCAGGTAGGCCAGCTCGTAGTGGTCGACCACTTCTTCGACGTCAGTCGCGTTCAGCGCGCTTTCGGCCTTGTTGGCGGCAGCCGCGGTGCGCTGGGTTTTGACCACTGGCCAGATCAGGAGTTCGGCTTCCGGTTTGATGCGGTGCTGGGTGCCGGGCGTGCGCGATACAGCAATGCGGATCGCTTCGTCGGCGCCAAAGGCTGCAGTAGTGTCAGGGGCGCCTTTGCCGGCGGCCTTGGCGGCGCGCGAAGCGTCCAGGCCATCGCGGCGGTCGGAAGCGGACTCGCTGACGATGTTGCCGCTTTCATCGGTGACCACGACGGAATCGGAACCGAACACGCGCAGGCCCTGGAAGGTGTGGTCGGCGCGCACGATGCGCTGGCCGTTGACGCCCGGGTGCTGTTCGCGCAGCTTGTATCCGTGATCGCTGTCGAGGCCCGCTGCAGCGCGCAGGGAATCCAGGCGCGATACCAAGTTCGCCTTCGCTTCAACGCTCAACGGCTGAGCGGGAGAGGCCATCAGGGTATCTGGCAGGACGCCTGCAAATGCAGGGGCGAACGAGGCGGCAACGGCTGCGGCCAACAGGCTTTTGCGAAGTTTCATCGACTCTCCTTGGGAACTTGGGTTGGTGGGAGAGACGAAGTTATGCCTGTTTTTTGTGCAAGTCAAAAAACTTGCGAAATGAGTCAGTTTTATAGATTTTGTATATTTTTAGACAATAGATTACATCACTATAGTCACGCAAAAGTAACAGGGGGCGGCCCTCAAGCCGCCCCCGTATTGCTGCCTTCTTACTGCCTTGTTACAGCTGATTACTGCACTTGCAGGCTGACTTTATCCACCACGAAGGAAGTCTGCAGCGACGAGTCTTCGGTCATGTTGAAGTGCAGGCGCACGGTCTGGCCTTTGTACGGCAGCAGGTTGAAGCTGCGGATCTGGTAGCCGCTGGCGGCATTCGCGTTGGAATAGGTCGCCAGGGTGCCCAGGGTGGTGCCGGAGCTGTTCTTCACGGTCACGACCAGCTTGTCGTACGCGGTGGTGCCCGATTCCGCGGTGTCGATGTGCAGCGCGAACGAGAAGTTCGCCGACGTCGCGGTCGAAGGGATGGTCACGCTCTGGTACAGGGTTTCGGTCGCGGTAGCGCCGTTACCGCCCAGCCATGCGAAGCGGGTGCCTTCGTATGCGGACTGGCCGCTGTAGTTGCCGATCACGCCGGTGCTGCCAGCCCATGGGGTGGTGCCGGACTCGAAGCCGCCGTTCACGACCAGCTCGGATTGCTGGGTGGTGCCCACGGTCAGGGTGGCGTTGTTCGAAGTAGCGGTCTTCACCGGCGACGACGAATCGGTGACTACGGCGTTGAACACGGCGCCGTTGTCGGCAGCTTGCGCGGTGAACGAGTAGGTAGCGGAAGTGGCGCCCGAAATCAGGGTGCCGTTGCGGTACCACTTGTAGCTGTAAGGCGAAGTGCCGCCGGTAGCGCCCACGGTGAAGCTGGCGGTGCCGCCTGCAGCCACGGTGACGTTGTTCGGCTGGGTGCTGATCGACACTGCGCTGCCGGCGCCGGCTTCGTCGACGTCGGTGCCGACGTTGATGGCAGCGTATGCACGCTTGACGGCGATCGATTCAGGGCTGCCCACGCCGTACAGCTGTTCAGCCGATTCGATCATCTTCAGGCGCGCGTTGGCGTAGTTGGTCGATGCGGTGAACTTGGTGGTGTTGGCCTTGAACCAGATGCGGAAGGCCTTGTCGCTGCCGATACCGGTCATGGCCAGCGGCTGCTTGTTCAGGTAAGAGCTGTACATCTCGCTCGAGGACGAGGAGTTGGAGCCCTTGGCCAGGAAGTAGAACATGCGGTTGTTCGGACCCGACGAGTAGTGCACGTTCAGGTTGCCCAGGGTGCTGCTCCAGGCGTCTTTCGATGCGCCGTCCTTGGAAGGCTTCCACATCCAGCGCAGCGGCTGGCCGGACTTGCTGATCTCCTTGCCCATCATCCAGTCGTTGCCGGTGGCAGGGATGGTGGTGCCGGTGCCGCCGGCGCGGGCATAGGCTTCCACCATTTCGCCGATGATGTCGGAGTTCGACTCATTCAGGCCGCCGGACTCGCCGGAGTAGGTCAGGTTGGAAGTGGCGTCGGTTACGCCGTGGCCCATTTCGTGGCCGATCACGTCGATCGAGCCCAGGTTGTTGAAGGAGGAACCGCCGTCGCCGATGTACATGCACTTGCAGTTCGGGTCGAAGAAGGCGTTGTCGTAGTTGTTGTCGACGTGGACGGCGATGTAGGTGGCGGTGTTGTTGCCGTCCAGCGAAGACCAGTTCAGCACGTTTTTCAGCGTGTCGTAGGTATTCATCAGGCCCCACAGCGCGTTCACCGCGGCGGTCTGGCCGTTGGCGTTGGTGGTGCTGCCGCCGCTGATGTATTGCTGGCCGTCGCCCCAGGTGTTGGTGCTGTTGGTGTAGATCGAGCCGGCTTGCGGGTTCGATTCAGGCGAGTGGTTGGCGTTGGTGATCGCCATGCCGCCGAAGGTGCCGCCCACGCCGCGGGTCGAGTCCAGCATTTTGTAGGTGGAGCCGGACAGGGTGGTGTTGATCGGCACGTCGCCGTTGTACTGGCTGTGGCCGACGCCAACCACGGTCTGCAGCGCATCCCACTGCTTGATCACGGCGCCGGTGGTGGCGTTGATCACGGTGTCGCGGAACACCGGACGGCCGTCCTTGTTCATGCGGGTCTTGACCAGGTATGCCAGCTCGTAGTGGTCGACCACTTCTTCGACGTCAGTCGCGTTCAGCGCGCTTTCGGCCTTGTTGGCAGCAGCAGCGGTGCGCTGGGTCTTGACCACTGGCCAGATCAGCAATTCGGCTTCCGGTTTGACACGGTGGGTCTTGCCGCCGGTGCGCGAAACAGCGATGCGGATCGCTTCGTCGACGCCGAAGGCTGCGGTGGTATCGGGAGCGCCTTTGCCGGATGCCTTGGCGGAACGGTGCGAGTCCAGGCCATTGCGGCGGTTGTCCGCCGACTCGCTGACGATGTCGCCGTTTTCATCGGTGACGACGACGGATTCGGAGCCGAACACGCGCAGGCCCTGGAAGGTGTGGTCGGCGCGCAGGATGCGCTGGCCGTTGGCGCCAGGGTGCTGCTCGCGCAGCTTGTAGCCATGCTCGCTGTCCAGGCCTGCCGCGGAGCGGCGCGCATCGAGGCGGGCAGTGACGTTGGCCTTGGCTTCAAGGCTCATCGGCTGGGCCGGTGCGGCCATCATGTTGTCAGGCAGGACGCCTGCATATGCAGGGGCGAAAGAGGCGGCTACGGCTGCAGCCAGCAGGCTTTTGCGAAGGTTCATCTGCTCTCCTTGTGAGCGTTGGGGTTGTAGGGAGAGCGGGAAGGTATGCCTGTTCTTTATGCAAGTCAAAAAAGTTGCAAAAACAGTCGGTTCTACACTTTTTGTTCAGTTTCAGACATTTGATTACATTTGCGTGGTTGCTCAACTAGCTCCGCTCGCGACGAAATGGCGCACGATTGAGGCGATTTGTAGGGAAGTTACAACGAAATAGAGGGATTTTTCTAGTTTCGTGTTAGACGCAACACAAATATGTATCAAATTGTCATACGCATGTTGCACTAGTTGAATTTTGCGTTTTACACTAGCCCGTCATTTGTTTGACGTACTACTTAGTGAGGGCGCATCACTCATGTTGTCTATAT
>JBCNOX010000172.1:0-9199 GCA_039593645.1 Pseudoduganella sp. | reverse complement strand
GGTTGAAGGCCAACGCTTCCTTCAGGTCGAGCGAGCGTTCCAGGCGGTCGGCTTCCTCCGCGTCGATATTCAAGCCAATGTTGTAGCCCTTCGCCAGCTTGACCAGTGCAGAAAGGCGTGGCAGCAGCTCGGACATCACGCGTTCGCGCTGGGCGCGGCTATAGCGTGGGTGCAGGGCGGACAACTTGACCGAAATGCCTGGGCCATTGCGGATGCCGCGGCCATTCGATGCCTTGCCGATTGCGTGAATCGCCTTTTCGTAGGCGGCGTAGTAGTTGGCAGCGTCGGCTTCGGTCAGCGCTGCTTCACCAAGCATGTCGTAGGAATAGCGGTAGCCGCGTGCTTCATTGTCCTTGCCGTTCTTGATTGCTTCGTCGATGGTCTGGCCGGTGACGAACTGGTTGCCCAGCATGCGCATTGCGAGGTCCACGCCTTTGCGGATCAGTGGTTCGCCGCCTTTGGCGATCAGGCTGGTGATGGCCGAACCCAGGCCAGCCTCGCTGGAAGAGCTCACCAGCTTGCCGGTAATCAGCAGGCCCCAGGTTGCTGCATTCACGAACAGCGATGGCGATTCGCCCAGGTGTTTGCGCCAGTCGCCTTTGGAAATCTTGTCGGCGATGAGGCGATCGGCGGTGGCAGAGTCCGGAATCCGCAGCAGCGCTTCGGCCAGGCACATCAGGGCGATGCCTTCTTCGGACGACAGCGAGAATTGATGCATCAGAGCATCCACGCCGGAAGAACGGGTGCGCCTTTCGCGAACGGCGGTCACCAGGCGCTTGGCCAGCGACTGCGCATCTTGCGTAGTTTCCGGCGAACCGACGTTAATTTGCGACAGGAGCCATTGCACAACGCTTTGTTCGTCGCGGCGATACGCAGCAGTTATGGCGCTGCGCAGCGGAGTTGGATCGCGCAGGATTTCTGCCTGAAGTGCGGCGAACGGTGTGGTGTTCAGATGCATGAATGTCTCTTTCAGATGCATGGTTGTCTCTATTGGCGAGTATGTAAAGAGTTGTTTGGCACCTACGAAAACACGCCCGGCAAACCCAGTTTGCGCGGGCGTGTTGTGCAGTGCAACTAATGATTCGATTGTACGGCGGAATCGCTCGGATTAATTCTGGTAATACTTATTACTAGCAATAGATAGTTTTTGGTGAGAGAATTTGACCGAATAAAATTAATAGCGGGGATGTAATGCTGGACAAGATCAGTAAGAAGATTCTGGCCGAGTTGCAGAACGATGGCCGGATCAGCAACGTGGAACTGGCTGCGCGAGTGAACCTCTCGCCTGCCGCTTGCCTGGAGCGGGTGCGAAAACTGCACGAGGCAGGCTATATCATGGGTTACACGGCGCAGCTGAACCCGCAGCTACTGGATGTTTCGCTGCTGGTGTTCATCGAGGTTGTGCTGGATCGCACGACGCCGGAGGTGTTTGATGCCTTCAAGCATAGCGTCCAGCTGATTCCGGAAGTGCTGGAATGCCATATGGTTGCTGGCGGTTTTGACTACCTGGTCAAGGCTCGCGTGAAGGATATGGCAGCTTACCGTGAGTTCCTTGGCAAAACTTTGCTGCAGAAAGGTGTGCGGGAGACCCACACTTATGCGGTGATGGAAGAAGTGAAAAACACCACCAAACTGCCGATCAAGTAAGCGATTTGCAGAAATTCCGGATGACGCCATAGGCGTAGCGAGCGGCGACGGTTTGCACGAAGTGCATGAAATCCGTCGCCGCTTCTTCATTTGCGTTGTCCGAAATCGTTCTCATGATGGCGAACGGCACACCCAGCTCGTGACAGACCTGGGCGACTGCTGCGCCTTCCATTTCCACTGCCAATAAATCGGGCAGTGCGTCTTTCAGGGCTTCCAGATGGGCCCGATCCTTGATGAATTGGTCTCCGCTGCCAATCAGGCCGCGGTGAACTTGCGCGTCGTTTTGCAGGAATTGGCGTGTAGCGAGGCTCAGTTTCAGGCTCAGTTCGCGGTCCGTAGGCATGCGCGAGAGACCAGTCAGCGGTATTTCGAAGCGCGGGAACAGGGGGCTGGCATCAAAATCGTGTTGAGCCAGGGAATCGGCGACGACAACGTCTCCAATTCGAACCCCAAGGTCTGCAGAACCGGCGACGCCGGTAAAAATTATGTGGGTAACGTTGAACTTCTCCACAAGTGTTGCAGCTGTGACTGCTGCAGCGACCTTCCCAATTCGCGATAAAACGGCCACAGAATCGATTTTCCAGAGTTTTCCGGCCGTGTACTCACGCCTACCGTGGATGAGCTTGTAGGGGCCCTCCATGGCTTCCAGTAGACCTTGTTGTTCTTCTGCTAAGGCTGAGATGATCCCGAGACGCATGCGCGAGTTGTCCTCTATTTATTTAAAGTTGTATACGAAAGGATAGTAGTAGATAGTAAACGCGAGCCTGTCTGTGGATAAAGCTGTTAACATCCACAGAATCAGAAGTTTACGAATTGTAGAACTGGCTGGACAAGAGCTGCATGTAAACCGGATGAGTTCTGAACAAATTTTGTGCGTGAACTCAAAAACGGTGTTTACGCACATTCGATCCTGTGGATATTCATTGACTTATCAACAGACGATGTAGTTTTTCAGCTGAAATTGGCTCTCCGAACAGGTATCCCTGGCCAAAGTCGCAACCTGCGGCCATCAAGATTTCGAGTTGGGCTTCGTTTTCGACCTTTTCGGCGATTACTTTGATGTCGAGCTTGTGCGCCATCGTGACAATTGCTTCGCAAAGGATCTGGTTGTCGCTGAAGCTGGTGTCCAGCTTGAGGAAATCGATCTTGAATCGCTTCAGGAAATTCAGGGACGAGTAGCCATACCCGAAATCGTCCAGGGAGATCTGCAGGCCGGCATCCCTGAGCGATTGCACGCGCTGTACGACTTCCCGATTTGCCTCCAATAGCAGCCCTTCCGTGATTTCGACCACCATCGAACAAGGTGAGAGTGCCTGTTCACGCAGCAGTTCCAGCCAATGGTCGACGCCGACCGCTTCATGGCGGAATTGCCAGGCCGATTTATTCACGCATACTTTGAATTCGTTGGCGAAGCTGGCAGCCAGGGCTGCTGCTTCCTGGAACACCCATTCGCCGATGGCGGCGATGACGCCGGTATTTTCCGCAACACCTATGAATTCCGCCGGCGTCAGCAGGCCTCGCTGCGGATGCTCCCAGCGGATCAGGGCTTCCGCCATTTCGGTTTTGCCGGTTTCCAGGTTGCGTATCGGCTGGAACAGCAGGCGTAGCTCCTTGTTTTTGAGGGCGCCGCGTAGCTCGTTGGCGAGCTCGATGCGCATCTGGCTGGCTTCCTGCATGAATGGCGCGAAGTAGCTGAAGCGGTTGCGGCCCTGCTGCTTGGCGAGGTACATGGCCTGGTCTGCATTTTTTATGAGCACTTCGGCATCGTTTCCGTCATCCGGGAACAGGGAGATGCCTATGCTGCCCGAGATATGGGCGACTTCGTGTTTGAGCTGGAATGGCCTGGCCAGGCTATGCAGGATTTCCTGGACTATCCGCACCACGTCGCCCGGCTCTTTCAGCTCACTGAGGATAACGGTGAATTCATCGCCTCCAAGCCGGGCCACGGTATCGGTGTTGCGCACACATTGCAGCAGGCGTTCTGCCACTTGTTTGAGCAGGATATCGCCGAAGTCGTGGCCAAGCGTATCGTTGACGGCCTTGAATCCATCGAGGTCGATGAAGATCAGCGCCATTGGCAGCTGGTCGCGCGCTGCTTTTTTCATGTCTTGCCGCAGGCGGTCGTTGAACATGCGCCGGTTGGGCAGGCCTGTCAGCGTGTCGAAGTTTGCCTGCTTCCAGATCGCTTCCTCGCTGGCCTTCTTCTTCGTAATGTCGGTGAACAGGGCGACGTGGCGCAGGGGATTGCCCTTGTTGTCGAAGACGGTGTTGAAACGCAGTGAAACCAGGTAGTGGTCGCCGTTCTTGTGCTGGTGCCAGATTTCTCCTTCCCAGTAGCCGGTATGGGTAATGGTCTGGCGCATACGGCTGTAGAACTTGATGTCCTGGTGACTGGAAGTCAGCTCGTAAGCCAGGTGGCCGATCACTTCTTCGGGCGTGTAGCCGCTGATCTGGGAGAAAGCGGGGTTCACGGAGAGGATGCGGCCTTCGGCGTCGGTCACCATCATGCCTTCGCTGGCGTTTTCGTACATCAGGGTGGCCAGTTTGCTCGATTCTTCGTGGCGTTTTCGTTCGCTGATGTCTTCCGCCATGACGAACAGGCCTACTACGTTTCCATGCTCGTCGCGATCCGGTACGTAGGTGATGGCGTCCCAGCATTCCTGGTTCTTGCGGTGCATGGCGCGTTCGAAATGGACCGTTTCGCCGGCAAAGGCACGCTGCAGGTGCAGTTTGGTTTCCGCGTACAGGTCGGGTGGGAGGGCTTGCTGGAGGTTTTCACCATTGCCGTAAGTTTCAGCAAAGCGGCGATTCTTGAAGGAGTAGTGCTCGTCCCGTTCGATGTAAGCGATGACGATTGGCAGGTTGTCGGCTATCAGGCGCAGGCGCTGTTCACTGCTGGCCAGCTTTTTCTCGGTTTCGGTCGATGTTGCGTAGAGGGCGCGGTAGCGGCGTTCGCGTTCTTCCGCTGCAGCGTAGGAGCGCAGGGCATAAATGACCGCGGCGAGGATCAATGTGAAGATCAGGAACAGTGCGACGGTGGCGATCAGGAATTGTCGTTGGGAGATCAGTGCCAGGCCGACATTCGAACTGCCGACTGTAACGACCAGTGGCAGGTTTGGTAGCTTGCGGTAGCTGGCGATTCGAGACTTTTTGTCGATAGGGCTGACTGTTTCAATCGTGCCGATCGGGTTGTGGCCAAAGGCTCTGTAGACGTTTGAATCGCGAATATCGCGGTTGAAGGTTTCGTCGAAAAGGGGAGCGCGGGCAACGATGCGGCCGTTGGTATGGAACAGCGTGACCGTAACGTCTTGGCTAAGACGAGAGTTTTCAAAGGTTTCCGCGAGACGGCTTGCATCTACGGGAGCCACGATCACGCCCAGGAATTTGCCATTGGCGTCTTCAACCCGGCGACTGAGGAAGAGCAGTCGCTGGTTTGAGACCCGTCCATGGGTAGGTTCACCGACGAACAGGTCAGTTCCCGGTTTGAGTTGGGCACGGAAATAGTCGCGGTCAGCATAGCTGATGCCCCTCACTTCGAGATCGCGCGAACTCGCGATAGCAATGCCTTGCGGATCCAGGAAGGTTATCCAGAAACTGTTACCGAAAGAGGCTTCTCGCGAGGTAAGCAGGCGATCGAGCGTCTGCGGCGTGTAAGGCGCGACTTTGATTGCGTTGGCAAAACCCAGCAAGGCAACGTCAGACAACTGGACCGTGCTCAGAACCTGTGCCTCGATTGCCCGCGCGTAGTGGCGGGTCTGTTGGCGAATAGCCTGTTCGCGATCGCGTGCGGAAGAAGCGAGCTGCCAGGCGACTACCGCCGTGGCGAGCAAGGCGAGCATCGTCATGGTGACGAGCAATCGCCTGCGAAAGCGTCGATAAGCGTCGGTAGTCGACAAGAGCTCCTCCAGGCGAATTGCATGGAACAACTTGCTTGTTCAGTATAGGTGGAGAGTTTTGTTTACGTTAGATTAGTGTGTATACAAAGTAGTAGTGGTTGTTAACAACCCCGACTTTCTGTGGATAAGTGAACCTTGCGAAGAAAAATCAGAGGTTTACGAGCTGTATAAGCAGGCGCGTAAACCTTGCGTGAGCTGCGAACTGTTTTTGGACAATTTTGAGCGGTTTTCGGGAAGTCTTGTTTACTCACAAACGATGCCTGTGGATATTCATAGCGTTATCCACAGCTTGAAAGGGTAATAAATGCACTTGAAAACGATTTTTCCGCTACCGATCATCCAGGGGCCGATGGCTGGCGGTGCGAATACGCCGGCGATGGTGGCGGCGGTATCGAATGCCGGTGGTCTTGGATCCTTCGGTATTTCGATGATTTCTCTGGAAACGATCCGTGCTCAAGTCGCCGAAACCCGGCAACTGACCTCCAAACCATTCATGCTGAATTGCTTCGTGCAGGGGATTCCATCGCCTTCGCAGCTAGAGGTGGAGCGTGGGATTGGATTGTTGCGGCCAATTTGGAGCTCGCTTGGCTGGCCCGACCTGCCCGAGCCCACCAATTGGTGTGAGGATTTCGCCGCGCAGTTTGAGCTTTTGCTTGAGCTGAAGCCAGCTGTCGCCAGCTTTACCTTCGATATCCTCAGCGCCGCACAGGTAAAACGTCTTCATGATACGGGCATGTTTGTTATCGGTACCGTGACCAATGTGGAAGAAGCGATCGCCTGGCAGGCCGTTGGGGCGGACGCGGTTGTTGCTTCCGGCGTGGAGGCGGGCGGCCATCGCGGCACCTTTATTGGCGAGCAAAGTGCTGCGACGCTGGAGGCAGTCCCGCTGTTGTCGGCCGTGCTGCAGGCGGTGAAGATTCCCGTTATCTCCGCGGGAAATATCATGACGGGCGCCGAAGTCCGTGAACGGCTGGCGCTGGGCGCGGCTGCGGTGCAAATGGGAACTGCCTTCCTGGTTACGGAGGAGTCAGGCATTCCGGTGGCGTACAAAGAGCGCTTGCTGGCAGCGCAAGGCAACCCTACCCGACTGACGCGTGCCATTACGGGGCGCTACGCACGCGGCATTGAGAATCGCTTCATGCGCCAGATGGCCGAGGTCGAGGCCGAAGTGCCGGCATATCCGATCCAGAACGCGCTCACGCGCAGCATTCGTGCTGAAGCGGCGAAACGTGGCGATCCTGAATTGATGTCGTTGTGGGCTGGGACCGGCGTCGCGAAATGCCGCGCCATGCCGACTGCGAAATTGATGGAAACTCTTATCTCGGAAATCGATCATTCCTGACCCGGAGAACACTTGGAATCTGCAGGCCAGTTTGACTTCATCATTGTAGGCGGCGGGACAGCGGGCTGCGTGCTCGCGAACCGCCTTACTGAAAACCAGAAGGTTGAAGTACTGTTGATCGAGGCGGGAGGGAAGGATGATTATGCCTGGATCCATATTCCAGTCGGCTATCTCTACTGCATCAATAATCCACGCACGGACTGGTTGTTCCGCACCGAGCCGGATGCGGGATTGGGCGGCCGCAGCCTGATCTACCCACGTGGGAAGGTTCTCGGCGGCAGTTCTTCGATCAACGGCATGATCTATATGCGCGGCCAGGCCAATGATTACGACCAATGGGCGGAGTTGTGCGGCGATCCAAGCTGGCGCTGGTCGGAAGTTTTGCCCTTGTTCCGCAAAAGCGAAGACCATCACGGCGGTGCAACGGATTTCCACGGCGCTGGCGGTGAGTGGCGCGTTGAAAAGCAGCGGCTGCGCTGGGACATTCTCGATGCTTTCCGCGATGCGGCGGAGCAGACAGGCATTCCGAAGATCGAAGATTTCAACTGCGGCGACAATTTCGGTTGCTCGTACTTTGAGGTGAACCAGAAGCGGGGCATTCGCTGGAGTGCGGCGAAGGCCTTTCTTCGGGCCGCGGCCAGGCGCCCCAACCTTACGCTGATGACCGGCTGTCACGTTGAGAAGCTGGTGCTGGAGGAGGGCGTCTGCAAAGGCGTGGTTTTCACCGGCGGCGGTACGCGGTGGCATGCGGAGGCACGCGAAACCTTGCTGGCAGCCGGAGCGATCGGCACGCCGCAGATTCTCCAGGTGTCCGGAATTGGTCCAGCAGACGTACTGGCCCAAGCAGGAGTGCAGCCGGTGCACGATTTGCCCGGCGTTGGCGCCAACCTGCAGGATCACCTGCAATTGCGCATGGTCTTCAAAGTTGAGGGTGCGCGGACCTTGAATACGCTGGCGGCGAGCTGGCTGGGCAAGGCGCGTATCGGGCTTGAGTATGCACTGTTCCAGAGCGGCCCGATGTCGATGGCGCCTTCGCAGATGGGGGCGTTTGCGCGCTCCGGTCCGGAGCATGCGACGCCAAACCTGGAATACCACGTGCAGCCGCTGTCGCTGGAGCGCTTTGGCGAACCGCTGCACGACTTCCCTGCTTTCACGGCCAGCGTTTGTAACCTGCGTCCAACCTCGCGCGGCCATGTTCGGATTGCTTCGGCCGACTCCTACGCGCCGCCAAAGATCACACCGATGTACTTGAGCACCGATGAAGACCGGCGTGTGGCGGCTGCTGCATTGAACCTCACGCGCAAGATCGTTGCGGCGCCGGCGTTGGCGAAATACAGGCCGGAAGAATGCAAACCCGGTGTGCATTTTCGCACGGACGAGGAGCTGGCCGAGGCGGCAGGGTCGATCGGGACAACGATTTTCCATCCCGTTGGTACCTGCAAAATGGGCCGTTCGGACGACGTTTCGGCTGTGGTTGACAGCGAATTGCGGGTTCGCGGTGTGCGCGGGCTGCGCATCGCCGACGCATCAGTGATGCCCACCATTACTTCCGGTAACACGAATTCCCCGGTAATCATGATTGCGGAAAAGGCAGCGCTTTTGTGTATGATCTAGCAAAACCGGGGAGACACAATGTCCGACTTCATCTTGGAAACAAAGAGTTTGACCAAGGAGTTCAAGGGATTCACCGCTGTCGCCAACGTGGACCTGCAAGTCCGGCGTGGGCATATCCACGCCCTGATCGGCCCTAATGGCGCCGGCAAGACGACCTGTTTTAACCTGCTGACCAAATTCCTGGTTCCCACTTCGGGCCAGATCCTGTTTAACGGCAAGGACATCACTTCCTATAAGCCGGCGCAGATTGCGCGCATGGGCGTGATCCGTTCCTTCCAGATTTCCGCTGTCTTCCCCCACCTGACCGTGCTCGAAAACGTGCGCATCGGCTTGCAGCGCAAGCTCGATACGACCTTTCATTTCTGGCGCAGCGAGCGCACGCTGGAGCAGTTGAATGGACGTGCCATGGAACTGCTGGCCGAGGTCGACCTGGCATCGTTCGCAGATACGCTGACAGTCGACATGCCTTATGGCCGCAAGCGCGCTTTGGAGATCGCCGCCACGCTGGCGATGGAGCCTGAACTGATGCTGCTCGATGAACCGACCCAGGGCATGGGTCACGAGGATGTGCATCGCGTGACGGAGTTGATCAAGAAGGTTTCCGCCGGCCGCACCATCCTGATGGTTGAACACAATATGAACGTGGTCTCCGGTATTTGCGATCGCATCTCGGTGCTGCAGCGCGGTGCGGTGCTGGCGG
>JBCNOX010000171.1:0-9324 GCA_039593645.1 Pseudoduganella sp. | reverse complement strand
GTTGCCGTGCGAAATGGCGCACGTCTCAAGCGTGACTTCCTGGTTCATCACCACCGAACCGGTGCGGGCATTCATGATGACTTTGGCCGCCTGGCGCGCCGGGCGCACATCCATGCCCTCCAGCTCGCCGATGAAGGCCACCCGCGCGTCGCTCGACGATGGCGCGGTGACGCGGATGGTGCGGCCATCCTGCGCATAGGCCACGCCAGCGCCGTATTTGTCGTTGATGGCATTGACCACGCGGCTGGCGGTCGCAAAGTCGGTATTGTTCAGTTCGAGGCGGATCTGGTTGCCTTCGCCCAGCGTGGTCGGCACCGCGCGTTCCACGGTGGCGCCGCCGGAGATGCGGCCGACCGACAGGTGATTCACGACCACGGCCGCGCCGCCGCCCGGCGCCTGCGCACCGACGCCGCCGACCAGCACGTTGCCTTGCGCCATGCCATACACCTGGCCATCGGCGCCTTTCAGTGGGGTCATCAGCAGCGTGCCGCCGCGCAGCGACTTGGCATTACCCATCGACGAGACGGTGACGTCGATCTGCTGGCCTGGTTGCGCGAAGGCAGGCAGGTTGGCAGTGACCATCACGGCCGCCACGTTCTTCAATTGCAGCGTGGTGCCGGCTGGCAGCGCAATGCCCATCTGCTGCAGCATGGAAGCGACCGATTGCACGGTGAACGGGGTTTGCGTGGTCTGGTCGCCCGAACCATCGAGGCCGACCACCAGGCCATACCCCATCAACTGGTTCTGGCGCACGCCGGCAATGCTGGCCAGGTCCTTCAGGCGTTCAGCCTGCACGGCAGGCGCCAGCAGCAAGGCCGCGCAGAGAGTGAGGAGCTTGAAATTCTTCATGATCAGAAAGGCAGCAGGCTGAGGAAGAAGCGCGACAGCATCGACTGTACTTCGGCGCCATCGATATTGCTCTTGGTGCGGTACTCGACGCGGGCATCGGCGATCGAGGTCGACGCCACCGAATTGCCGTTGATCGAATCCGGATTCACCATGCCGGAAATGCGAATGTATTCAGTGGCCTTGTTCATGCCGACCTGCTTTTCACCGGCGATGATCAGGTTACCGTTCGACAGCACCTCGACGACGGTGGCGCCAATGGTGCCACGGAAGCTGTTGCTGAGCGATTGCGTATCCGCATCGGCATACTTGTTGTCGGCGCTGGTGGCGATATTGGTGCCCAGCTTGTTCTGCAGCAGGCCGGGAACGCCGAAGTTGACGCTGCCCGACTTGTTGCCGGCACTGGCGCCGTTCTTGACGGCCGACGTGCTTTCCGTGATGACGACATTGATCACGTCGCCCACATGGCGGGCGCGGCGGTCTTCAAAGGCCGGGCGGTAGTTGGCGGCCTGGAAGATCGCGCCATTGTTCTGCGCCGCCGGCGGGTATGGCGGCGGCAGCGGGCGGGCGCTGGTGGGGCCGTTGACGATCGAGGTTGGCGCGCTGACGCAGGCGGACAGCAGCGCGCTGGCGATGATGGTGGCGGCAAGGCGGATACGCATGGCTGACTCGTTCTATTACAGTTGCGACAAGCGCTGCAGCATCTGGTCGGAGGTGGTGATCGCCTTCGAATTGATTTCGTAGGCGCGCTGGGTCTGGATCATGTTGACCATTTCTTCGACCACGTTGACGTTGGAAGTTTCGACATAGCCCTGCATGATCACGCCGGTACCGTTGGTCCCCGGCTGGTTCTGGGTTGCAGCGCCAGAGGAACCGGTTTCCACGTACAGATTTTCGCCCTTCGACTCCAGGCCGGTCGGGTTGATGAAGGTCGCGAGCTGGATCGCGCCGATCTGCTGCGGGGCGGCCTGGCCCGGCAGCGTGACCGACACGATGCCGTCGCGGCCAACGGTGATGCTGGTGGCATTGATGGGGATGGTGATGGCCGGCTGCAGCACGTAGCCGCTGGACGTCACCATCTGGCCATTGTTATCGCGCTGGAAGGAACCGTCGCGGGTGTAGGCGGTAGTGCCGTCCGGCAGCAGTACCGGGAAGAAGCCGTTACCGTTGACCATCAGGTCCTTGTCGTTGCCGGTCGCCTGCGGGTTCCCTTGGGTATGGATGCGCTCGATCGCCACCGGACGCACGCCGGTGCCGAGCTGCATGCCGGACGGAAGCTGCGATTGCTGCGATGAAGCAGCGCCCGGCTGCCGGATATTCTGGTACAGCAGGTCTTCGAAGACGGCGCGCGACTTCTTGAAGCCGTTGGTGCTCACGTTCGCCAGGTTATTGGACACCACGTCCATCTGGGTCTGCTGAGCTTCCATGCCGGTCTTGGCAATCCACAGTGATCGAATCATTTCCCTGCCCCTTATACGGTCAATCCAAGCGGTTTTTCTATGCAGGCATTATCCCGTGGCAAAGGTCAACTCAAAGCTTGGATCTGGCCGGTTTTCCCCCGCCTATTCAAGCGTGTGGCAGGAATTGTTCAGCTCTGCTATTGTTTGCGATTTGATAATTGTTGCCAAAAAGATAGAATATGAGGACTGAACTCCTGTCCCAGGCGTACGCCGCCCTCGCCCAGTTCGCCAGCGAAACCCGGCTATACGAGCTCACGCTGGAAAAAGACGATGACTACGGTGCGGGCGGGCTGCTCGTGGAAGCCTTCCTGGCCGACGACTGCCTGCAGGAAATTGCCACCCGCGACGTGATCGCCCTGTCGACCAGCGCGACCATTGATCCATCCAGCCTGCTGGGCCAGCGCGCTAGCTTGCAGGCCAGCCTGGCCGATGGCAGCCGCACCGCCTTCCACGGCTATGTCAGCCACGCCGCCATGCTGGGCAGCGAAGGCGGCTTTGCGCGCTACCGCCTGCGCATGTCGTCCTGGCTGTGGCTGGCCACCCAGGCGCGGAACAGCCGCGTATGGCAGGACAAGGGCGTGGCCGATATCGTGGACGACGTGTTTTCCGGCTTCGCCCCCTACGCCAAATGGCAGTGGAGCGACGACGCGCGCAGCCTGCTCGAGGCGATCCCGGTGCGCAGCTACTGCTGCCAGTACCGCGAATCCGACTACGATTTCGTGCGGCGCCTGCTGACGGAAGAAGGCATCGCCTGGCGCTTTGAAGATGGCGAAGAGGAGCAAACCCTGGTGCTGTTCGCCGACAGCAGCCAGCAATCCGCCACGCCGGAAGACGCCAGCAGCGCTGCCGGCCATGGCCTGCGCTACCACGCGGCGCGTGCCGGCGAAAAATTCGACACCATCCAGTCGCTGCAGTCCATGCGCCAGCTGGCCAGCGGCGCGGTGGCAGTCCTCAGCTACGATTACAAGGCCAAGGCCGCCGTCAGCACCACCGTTCCCACACGCGTGAACGACCTTGGCAAGAACGCTTACCAGCCGGAGAGCTACGACTACCCGGGCCAATACTTCTACAGCGACAGCGCCGAAGCCGAACGCTACGCCACGCTGCACATGCAGCTGCACGAAGCGCGCGCCCAGCAAAGCCAGGGCCGCTCCACCGTGCGCACGCTGCGCGCCGGCACCCGCTTCACGATGACGCAAGGCGCCCTGTTCTCCGATGACGAAGGCGCCGACTATGTCGCGCTTCGCGTGCTGGGCGTGGGCGTCAACAACCTGCCGATTGCCGCCAAGCGCGGCCTGGCCGAACTGTTCGGCCCCATCCCCGAGCTGCTCGAAACGCTGGCTGCGCAAACGCGCGAGCTGCCGGAAGATTTCAGCACCACGGTGGAAAAGGCGTCCGACAGCGGCTACGCCAACAGCTTTGCCGCGTTGGCAGCAAGCGTCCCATGGCGCCCGGCCCATGACGGCGGCGAAGGCCGCCAGCACAGCAAGCCTACCGCCCTCGGCTCGCAGAGCGCGATCGTGGTCGGCGAAGACGGCCAGGACCAGCCACAGGGCGGCAACGAGATCCATTGCGACCAGTTGGGCCGCGTACGGATCCGCTACCACTGGCAGGATTCCGCCGACGCCACGTGCTGGGTGCGCGTCGCACAACGCTCGGCCGGCGGCGGCATGGGCAGCCAGTTCCTGCCTCGCATCGGGCAGGAAGTACTGGTGCAATTCATCGAGAACGACATCGACCGCCCGATCATCGTCGGTGCGCTGTACAACGGCCAAGGCGAAAGCGGTATTGCGCCAACGCCTGGTGGCACAACGGCGCAGGAAGCGTCCGACCATTTCGGCCAGGCCCACGACCACGCCACCTCGGCGCAGGGCAACCTGGTCGGCGGGCACGGCCCGGTATGGCATGGTTCGGGCAGCGGCAGCGGCGCCCACCGCAACTCCTCAGCGATGTGGGGCGTGCGCAGCAAGGAGTTCGGCGGCAACGGCTACAACCAGCTCGTGTTCGACGACACCGACAGCCAGGGCCGCGTGCAACTGCGCACCACCCTGGCTGCCACGGAACTGAACCTGGGCCACCTGGTCCACAACACCGACAACTACCGCGGCAGCCTGCGCGGCCAAGGCGCCGAGCTGCGCACCGATGCTTATGGCGCAGTGCGCGCGGGTGCCGGCCTGCTGGTCACCAGCTACAAGATCATCCACGGCGCCTCGCAGCGCGAACCGGCAGGCGACAACACCGCCGGCATCGCGATGCTGAAACAAGCCGTCAAACTGGGGGAAACTTTCAGCGATATCGCCGTAAAGCATGGCACCGTCGGCCTCGCCTCCCACATGGGATCGCACAAGGCCAATGCCAGCGCGCTCGATGAAAAAGAGGCACCACTGAAATCGCTGCTCACTGCCGCCTCGGGGATGGTGGGCGACGCAGGTGTCGACGCCGCGCAAGCCGATGCCGGCGAGCGCAAGACCGGCCCTGGTGCAGGCAAATTGCCGCACAGCGCCGATCCGATCATCGCCATCTCCGCCAAGGACGGCCTGTCAATGAGCGCGGCACGAGACCTGCAAATGGCCACAGGCGAAACCGCAACCGTCATGAGCGGCGCCGACACGCAAATCGCCACTGGCGGCCAGATGCGCATCCACACGCAGCAAGCGATCGGCATGCTGGGTGGCGCGGTCAAGCCAGGCGAGCAGGACATCGGCGTTCAAGTTATCGCCGCACGCGATCCGATCGATGTGCAGGCGCAGGCTGGCGCGATACTGGTGCAGGCGCGTGACGTGATCAACGTGAAGAGCTCCAACGCGCATATCGATTGGGCTGCCGCTAAGAAAATCAGCCTGTCCACCGTTGGCGGAGCAAACATCACGATCGATGGCGGCAATATCACGGTGCAGTGCCCCGGCAAGATCGAGATCAAGGCGGGCAAGAAGTCCTTCGTTGGTCCGGCCAAAGAAGTATATGACTTACCTGCAATGCCACGTAGCATCTGCGTCGAATGTTTGAAGAAATCGCTCGCCTCGGGTGCTGCATTTACCATGGTGGAGTGAGCATAATGTTGATAGATACGTTCCCCGAAAATTGGTTGGAAAACCTGGACGCAGGACTCCGTGAGTGTGGTGACGAATCCTGCGCCTACCTTCTGATCGATGGCGTCTTTGTGCCCGGCCTACACAAGAAGTTGGCTAGAACCGATGTCTACTTTCTGTTTGAAAAGCTGCCTGGCTACAACGAGGCAACACGTGACGTGTCACCATTTGTCGTTAGGTATACACCCGATGACAAGGGACTTCGCTCAGTGCTTCAAGCCTGCGACGGTTGGCCAATGGTTAGTGCAATCTGCACACCCGAGAATGGCGAAGAGCTGGCGACGCGCCTGGCAGCGTGGTGTGTAGTCGAAGTGGACGCGCAAAATTTTAACTTTCGCTTCGCTGACACGCGTAGGTTGCCAGATATCGTTGCAACGCTCAACGTTAAGCAGCGTGCCGAACTCACAGGCCCTGCCACAACCTGGCGATACATCGGCAGGAATGGTGAATGGGTTACGGAAAGGCTCACCCCGAGTCATGTGGCGCCATCTGAGAAGCCGCGCTTGGATGAATCCCAATTCGCAGCGCTGGTTGCCAGTAGCGACGTCGATGTCATTCTGGCGAGAGCTTCCAACATCCGCTGCAGGCCTAAATCGCCTTTCAAATCAATTCAATATCTGATCGCTGAGGCGGGGATGGCTATAGCGAGAAAAAATGAAGCGCAAGACAGAGAAGATTCTTGGTGCAGTTTCTGTCTGGAGTCATCATCCGAGCCCAATATTCAAACGTTAGAAAACCTATTTGCCGAATGGATCGCCAAGGAACATGCCTTGGATGAAGAAGGAATTGAAGTATGAACTTTCATCGAACCACCGTAACTCGATTATTGATCTGCTGCACGCTGATTACAGCGTGCCACGCCGAACCCGTTGCTGTGAGCGTGCACGGAGTGAACTATACCGAGGACGAAATCTATTACAAGGTGATAGATCCGGTAGATAAAACGAACAGCGCTGGTGGCGAATCCGTACTAGGGTTTGGCGCAGGCGGAACGATGTGCTGTTATTCAATCCCCAAAAAGTGGCAACCCGGTAAAAAGGTCGGCTTGGAGGTCGAGGTTTGGCTGACATCCTTGCCGCATAAGCCGGGCAACGCAAAAATCGAAAAGCAAACCCTCATAGTTGATCTGCCGAAGCCGGCCGATGGGAAGCCAAGTGACCTATGGGTAGTCCGCAATCCAGACGGTGGATTCGAACTCATCGCAAGCAATGTTAGCCCACCACATGCAAATTGGCCTGGCAAGGTCAAGGGCTGGCCTGTGGCTTCAAAGTCCTTCCGTGAGAAGTTGATCCGTCGCGATTTGGCGAAGTTTGAAGAAGATTTACGCCTGTACCAAGACGATCAGGCAACACTATTAAAGAATCCTAATCTTTTTGCGAAGGAACAGTGGGAGTTTGATATGGAGCATCGTAAGACTGAAGTAAGCAAATTTTTGGGCCCTTCGGACCCCAATTATGTTGAGTACTTGACGAAGCGTACTGGTGAAATGGTTGCCTATACAGAGCAGAGAATTTCATCGCTCAAGAAGGAGCTTCGATAATGGCATTGCTGTGTAAGATTGGCCCAGGTGACTTTGCAGCATCCCCTACATTCGAAATTTTCTCGCCGTCAGAACGGAAACTCATCAACGAGCTTGCGAAGAAGGAACACGTAATTGAATGCAAGACAGGCGCTTCTTGCGAAACGCCGCTCTATTTCGGGTTCTTCTTCGATGGGACAAAGAACAATTACGTGCTGAATGAGGCATCCAAGAGCCAGTCCAATGTGGCGCGACTTTACGACACCTTTCCGGGAGAAAGCGTGACAGGAGTGCTACCTGATCAAACAAAGTGGACGGTTGACTCAAACAAGTACAAACATTTTTTCCGCGTTTATGCGCCAGGAGTCGCATCCCCGTTCAAAGAAGTCAATTTCGCCGGTGACGGAAAACCCGGTGCGATTGCGGGAGCTGGCGGTACGGAGCGCATCATTTGGATGCTACTGCAAGCGATCAACAATGTGCATCGTTACTTCTTGAATGCGCCATTGGTTTCGCCAGACGAGGCCAAATCCTTCGTACGGAAGATTGCGCTCAACAAAGACACGTTGGCGGCGATGCGCCCATTGGGATCCTTCGAGCGTATCCTGCGTAAGGAGAACGAAAAAGACATCGAGCCTCGCATCGAGTTTACGCGGATCTTGGAGCGCCTTCACCGCGCGATCCATCTACACATGGTCAACAACAAAGACCGCAAACCAAAGAAAGTGGAACCCGGGATCGTCACAGACATTCGAGTATCAGTCTTTGGCTTTTCACGAGGAGCCACTCAGGCGCGTGCATTTGCAAACTGGTTTAAAGCTCTTTGCGTGCTTGACGCTTCACTAACGCATTCGACCAGCGAATTGACCTTGGGCGGTTTTCCCGTGAACTTTGACTTCCTTGGATTGTTTGATACCGTCGCCTCGGTGGGCTTGGGCAATACAGGAGGGAATAGCTTGCTTGGACGCGCATTTGATGGGCACGGCGGTTATGCAGATAGCGAGAAGAGTCTTCGCATTCCGACGGGGATAAAGAAATGCGTCCATCTAGTTGCCGCACATGAGATTCGTCGGAGCTTCCCAGTGGACTCAATCTCGGTTGCCGGCGCTTTGCCTCCGGGCTGCGAAGAAATCGTATTCCCCGGCGTGCACTCTGACATCGGATGTGGCTACAGCCCAGGCGAGCAAGGAAGGGGAACCGATCCAGATGGCTCCGACATGCTCGCTCGCGTACCGCTTATCACGATGTATAAAGCGGCTAAACTTGCTGGAGTGCCCTTGCACTTGGAAATTGCACCGGAAAGGGTTCAAAAGAAGTTCTATTTGAGTAGGCAGGTATTAAATGCCCTGAGCGCCTATATAGCTAACTGCAAGGTCAAATCAGGGACGCTTACAGACATTATGCGTGAGCAAAGCAAGTTACACATTCTTTGGCATCGCAACAGGTTGTCCAATGCCGCGGTCCCAATGGATAAGACTGCTTCATTCATGCGCGCTTCAAACTTCGATAAAAATGACTTGCATTCCGCGCACCTAGAAATGCTGGAAGAGGTGAAGCTATTCGAAGAGTGGCGTAAAAAGAAGGGGGGAAATTTCAAACCCGCCCAGCAGGAGCCGGGGTTTGATGACGAGCATGAGAATGAATGGGAAGAGATAAGTACTTGGTGGGATAAGGAAAAGACTCTTCCCGACACAGTACTTAGTTTCTTTGACGAGTATGTTCACGACTCACGCGCCTGGTTCAAACTGGGTCCCGCCGATAATGAGGAAGACCTGCACAAAGAGCTGAAAGAAATGCTCAAGCGGCACCAGACAACTAAACGAATGAACGCGCATTTGAAGAAGCAATGGGAATCGAATGCGAAGCGTCCACCAACGCTGTTTGGCAAAAGATCCAGTCCTGTCGCCCAATATCGGGAACCAAACAGTGATTTCACGGAAGATCAGCAACGTGCGCTCGACGAATACGAACGCACCGGAAAGATCCCTCGCATGGTGAACTCGGGACGCGAGCCATACTCAGTCTATGGGATTGGAGTCAGAGCGGGATACCTGCGTTACAGGAAAGTCTATGCTGGCGGTGACAGTGTTCTGATATCGCAGAATGCTCCGGATACTGAAAGCGACACCGCGACCGTGTAGTGTTGAGGCAAGCATAATGACCGAGCAAGTGGTCTCACGTCCATAGCTAGAATATGAGGACTGAACTCCTGTCCCAGGCGTACGCCGCCCTCGCCCAGTTCGCCAGCGAAACCCGGCTATATGAGCTCACGCTGGAAAAAGGCGATGACTACGGTGCGGGCGGGCTGCTCGTGGAAGCCTTCCTGGCCGACGACTGCCTGCAGGAAATTGCCACCCGCGACGTGATCGCCCTGTCGACCAGCGCGACCATTGATCCATCCAGCCTGCTG
>JBCNOX010000170.1:0-9348 GCA_039593645.1 Pseudoduganella sp. | reverse complement strand
ACCAGCGCCCGCGCCACGCTGGAACTGGCCGCCACGCGCGCCCGCCGCGGCCTGAGCGACGAGCTGCCGGTGCTGCAGGCGCAGCGCGCCCTGCTTGCCATCCAGCGCGAGCGCGCCGCCGGCGACAGCGAGCTGGCCCTGCGCCTGGTCGGCATCTGCAAGGCCAGCGGATTGGCGCCGCAACCATAACTTTCTTGCAAGAAATTATCAGAATTGCGCGAGGTGCGCCCCGGGTCGGATAAGATAGAGGTTTCGACTCTCCGCCTTAGGGCGCATATGGACAACCTTTTACTAGTCATTTTCGCACTCTTCCTCGTAGCACTGAACGGCTTTTACGTCGCCGCCGAATTCAGCATCGTCACCCTGCGCCGCACCCGCGTGCGTGCCATCGAAAAGACCCAGGGCCTGCGCGGCCGCATCCTTGCCAAGGTCCACGGCCAGCTGGATGCCTACCTGTCCGCCTGCCAATTGGGTATTACGCTTGCCTCGCTCGGCCTGGGCTGGATCGGTGAACCTGCCTTTGCCCGCCTGCTGGAACCCCTGCTCACCTTCATCGGCATCACTTCGCCGGAAATCGTGCATGGCATTTCCTTCGTATTCGCCTTCGTCACCATCTCCTTCCTGCACATCGTGGTAGGCGAGCTGGCGCCGAAATCGCTGGCCATCCGGATTCCCGAAGCGGTCGCGCTGTGGAGCGCCATTCCGCTGTACGCTTTCTACTGGACCATGTACCCGGCCATCTGGCTGCTGAACCAGAGCGCCAACGCGGTGCTGCGCCTGGCCGGCCTGGGCCACGCCGGCGGCCACGAATCGCACTACTCGACCGAAGAACTGAAGCTGATCCTGCGTACCAGCCAGCCGGGCGAATCGTTCAACAAGGATGAACGCAATATCCTGGCCAATTCGCTGGACTTCTCGCAGCTGCGCGTGGCCGACCTGATGCGCCCGATCAATGAGGTGATCGCGCTGCACGCCGACCGCTCGATCGACGAAAACCTCGATACGGTGGTGCGCAACCGTTTCAGCCGCTACCCCTACTTCGACGAAGAAGGCGACACCGTGCTGGGTGTGGTGCACCTGAAAGACCTGTTCTTTGCCCTGCAATCGCGCAAGGAGCTGAAAAACCTGTCCGGCTTCCTGCGCCCGGTGGAAACCATCTCGGCCCGCACCCCGGCGCTGGAACTGTTCCGCCGCTTTAAGGACGGCGCGCCGCACTTCGCCCTGATTGGCGAAAAAGGCAAGCGCCCGGTCGGCTTCCTGACGCTGGACAACCTGCTGGGCGCCATGGTCGGCGAGATCCACGACGAGTTCCGCCTCAATGAAAACGACTGGCTCAAGCAGCCGGACGGTTCGCTCATCGGCAAGGCCAGCCTGCCGATCTTCTCGCTCGAACGCATTCTCGGCGTCGACGTCGAGAACGAGGAACTGGGCCTGGGCGAGGTGGAATCGGTCGGTGGCCTGATCATGCTGAAGCTCGGCGACATCCCGAAACAAGGCCAGCGCGTCGAGTTCGACGCCTTCGACCTGGTCGTGAAAAAGATGAACGGCCCGCGTATACTGTTGGTAAAGGTAATCCCGCGCAACCTGCCACCGGATTCCGACGAACAGGATTGATATGCTTTTGCGCAGTGTCCTGATTGCAGCTGCAGCCTGCCTTGCCGGCAGTGCCTCGGCGGCCTCCTGCGGCCCCTACACTGTCGCCATGTACGAACACGGCGCCCTGTACTACCGCAGCGGCGAGCAATGGGCCGGCATCGACAAGGACATCGTCGACGAACTGGCGCGCCGCACCGGCTGCGAGCTGCGCATGACGCGCGACTCGCGCATTCGCATCTGGACCATGCTGAAGGAAGGTACGCTGGACATGACCATGTCCGGCATTTCCACGCCCGAGCGCGAAGGCTTCGCGCGCTTCACGCCGTATCTGCAGTCGCGCAATATGCTCCTGGTGCGCAATGAGGCAGCCCGCCAGGCCAGCACCCTCGAGCAATTCGCCGCACGGACGGAGCTGAAAGTCGCAGTCATCAAAGGCTTCAGGCACGGCGCCACCTACGACGCCTGGCTCGATCGCCTGCGCAAGCAGGGCCGCGTGTACGACACGCCAGACTACAGCACGCTGCTGCGGCTATTCCAGTATGGCCGCGTGCATGCCATCCTCCAGCTGAGCAGCAATATCGACGCCCTGTACCGCGACGCGCAGTTGCGGGCGCAATTTCGTGTGCTGGACCTGGCGCCGCGCGAGAACGTACAGGGATCGCTGGTCATCTCGCGCCTGGTCGCCGATGCCTCGGCCACCAGGCTGGAACAGGCATTGCGCGCCATGCGTGAAGACGGTACCGTCAGGGCCATCATGGAACGGCATATCAGCCCCGAACGGGCACTGTCCATGGCGCTGCGCTAGGCGCCTTGCCTGGTCAGTTCAAAGCGCACCCGTTGCAGCGCGCCCTCTTGCGGCAAGTCGGTCCGCGTGACCTTGATGTTCTCGCCGAAGTGTTTGATGCAGCCGGCGATCAGCCCTTCCGCCAGGTCGCCGAAGCCGCGCGGGGAACTGTAATGCATCACCAGCACGTCCGGAGCAAGGCGTTCGCAAGGTAGCGACGGCAGCTCGGCATCCGGATACAGCTTGCGCACTTCGACGTGGATGACGTCGTCGATGCGGGACAAAAAATCAAAGGCAGTATGGCTGTCGGCGAACAGGGGCTTGTAGCCTACGCTGAAACGCTGGAACAGGTGTTCGCCGAACAGGTGGATCAACTGCGGCACGCCAATGCCGCTGGCATTGGACAGTGCTTGCACCAGCCGCACCAGTTCGGCGTGATCGTAAGTGCCGACCGAGGTGTAGGCCCCATCGTTAGGCAGCCTGGCTTCGGTAATGATCCGGTCCAGCATCTCGAAGCCCATGCGCTCCTCAACCAGTTCCATGAACTCGGTGAACACGATGCCTTTCATGGCGCCCTCCTAAGCGACTGGTTTGACGTTGGTCCAGTTCCTGAGCAAGCCAAGCGCCACGGCCAGCAAAGTCGGGCCGATGAACAAGCCGACGAAACCGAAAGCCAGCACGCCCCCCATCACGCCCAGCAGCACCAGCGCGAACGGCAGGCTGGAGCCGCGCGAGATCAGTATCGGCTTGACGACGTTGTCAACGCCGCTGATGACAACTGCGCCGTAGACCAGCATGAAGATGCCCCAGCCGGTCATTCCCTGCGAGAACAGCCAGATCGAGGCACCGCCCCAGATCAGCGGCGGCCCCACCGGCACCAGCGAGAAGATAAAAGTAGCGACGGACAGCAAGGCCACCGCAGGGACGCCGGCGATCAGGAAACCTACCGCCGCCACGGCAGCTTGCGCCAGCGCGGTGCCCAGCATGCCGTACATCACGCCAGTGACGGTGCGGCTGACGGTTTCCGCGACTTCGACCGCATGCTCGCCCATGATCTTGTTCATGCCCACTTCCAGCGCGGCCACGATGTTATGGCCATCGCGGTACAGGAAGAAGGAAACAAAAGCGGCCAGGCTGACCTGCGCCACGCCGGCGCCAAGCACGATGCCGCTGTTCAGCAGGATGGCGCGGGCCGGTTCGACGTATTTCTTGGCCACGGCCAGCAGTTCTTCCTTGCTGCTCATGATCTGGCGCAGGTAGGAATCGACGACCTCTCCCACCACGGGCAGCTGGCGCAGCCAGGCCGGCGGTTCGAAGCCGCCGGCATCGAGCGCTTCGCGCGCGCCACGGTAGAAGTGGGTCACGCTGTCGGCGATGTTCCAGGTCACCAGCGTCAGCGGCAACACGATGACCAGCACCAGGCTCGCGGTCATCACCGCCGCGGCAAGAGTGCGGCGGCCTTTCAGGCGGGCCAGCAGGCGCTGGTACAGGGGCCAGGAGGAAATGGCGATGGCGGCGGCAAACAGGATGCCGGCCAGGAAGGGGCGCAGGACGTACAGGCAGCCAATGACGAGAAAGACAATGGCTGCCAGGCGGCTATAGGGCTGAAATCGTTGTTCCATGCCCTTAGCTTATCAGGAATCAGTTGGCGACGAGAAGCTTCAGGTCGTGCACGATCGGCGCAGGACCGCCGCCATGGCGCAGGAACAGGCGCAGCTTGCCGTTCTTGTCGAACACATAGCTGCCGGCCGTGTGGTCGATGGTGTAGCTGTCGCGAGTCTTGCCAGGCACCTTCTGGTAGAACACCTTGAATTCCTTGGCGGTGGCGGCAACCTGCTCCGGCGTGCCGTACAGGCCCACAAAGCGCGGATCGAAGCCCGGCACGTATTGCGACAGCAGCTCCTTGGTGTCGCGCTCAGGGTCGAGGGTGGCGAACAGCACCTGCACCTTGTCGGCGTCCGGGCCCAGTTCCTTCATCACGGCCGACATTTCCGCCATGGTGGTCGGGCACACGTCCGGGCAGTGGGTGAAGCCGAAGAACAGCACCACCACCTTGCCCTTGTAGGTGTCGAGCGTCACCGGCTTGCCGGTATGGTCGTTCAGCGAGAAGCCCTTGCCGTAATCGAGGCCGGTCAGGTCGGTGTTTTCGAACTTGAGCTGCTTCTCGCCGCAGGCAACCAGCGCGAGCAGCATGAACAGCACTGCAAACAGTTTTTTCATGACTCAGAACTTGAAGTAGTGGTCGACCAGCAGCGCCGCGAACAGCAGCGACAGGTAGATGATGGACCAGGTGAAAGCCTTGCGCGCAACGATATCGCTGTAATGCTTGTAGATGCGCCAGCCGTAGTACAAGAATACCGCGTTCAGCACAATCGCGCTGGCAAGGTAAATCAGGCCGCTCATCTTCACCGCAAAGGGCAGCAGCGTGGTGGCGGCCAGAATGATCGAATACAGCCAGATGTGGAAGGCGGTGAAGCCCATGCCGTGGGTCACCGGCAGCATCGGCAGGCCGGAACGCTCGTAGTCGGCCTTGCGGTACATTGCCAGCGCCCAGAAATGCGGCGGCGTCCAGACGAAGATGATCAGCACCAGCAGCCAGGCCTGCATCGGCACGTCGTTGGCGATGGCGGCCCAGCCCAGGGCCGGCGGCATGGCGCCGGACAAGCCGCCGATCACGATGTTCTGAGGCGTGGCCGGCTTCAGAATCATCGTGTAGATAATGGCGTAGCCGACGAAGGTGACAAAGGTCAGCCACATGGTCAGCGGATTGACCAGCTGGTGCAGGATCCACATGCCGGCGCCGCCGATCACCGCAGCAAACACTACGGTCTGCGGTACCGTGATGTCGCCCATGGCCATCGGACGGCGTGCGGTACGCGCCATGCGCGCATCGATTTCGCGCTCGGCCAGGCAGTTGACGGCAAACGCCGCGCCGGACAGCAGCCAGATGCCGGCAGTCGCCGCGATCACCACGCGCCAGTCAGGCATGCCTTCGCTCGCCAGGAACATGCCGATCACGGCGCAGAACACGGCCAACTGCGTCACGCGCGGCTTGGTCAGGGCCCAGAATTGGCCAATGCGGGAGGTCGAGGATTTCATTGTTATTGGTAGGCGGGCGCAGCGAGGTACTTAGCCCTGTAGTTTATCATGGTCAGCAACAGCACCAGGGCTGCCGCCCCCGCGTTATGGACCACCGCGATGGCCAGCGGGAAGTTGAAATAAATGGTCGCCACGCCGGTAAACGCCTGCAGTGCCAGTACCGCCGCCAGCCAGCGCGCATGCTTGCCCAGGCCTTCGACGCGCCATGCCTGCCAGGCTGTCGCGCCCAGCACCAGCACCACCACGGCGGCGAAATTGCGGTGTACCCAGTGGATCGCCGTCAGCGCCTCGAATGGCAGGTAGTGGCCGGCGGCCGTCTTGCCCAATTCGCGCCACAGGTGGAAGCCGTGTTCGAAGTCCATCGGCGGCACCCAGGCCCCGGCACAGGTCGGAAATTCAGTGCAGGCCAACGTCGCGTAGTTCGAGCTGACCCAGGCGCCCAGCGCCAGTTGCACCAGCAGCACCGCGCCCGACAGCGCCGCCAGCAGACGGATGCGGCCCAGGCGGGCCAGCTGCGAGCCAGCTGCACGCGGCAGCGGCGCGTGCAGCTGGTCTTCGCGGCCGCCGAACCAGGCCAGCAGCGCCAGCAGGGACATGCCGAGCACCAGGTGGCCGGTCACAAAGATCGGCTGCAGCTTCTGCGTCACGGTCCAGGCGCCGAACGCGCCCTGCAGCAGGATGAAGAAAAACAGGAAAGTCGGATAGCCCGGCGGGATGCGGCGCGCCATGCCGGCGCCTGCGCCAGCGCGCCCCCTGCCGGTCGAGCGCCACCATGCCACGCCCATCATGGCGACGATCAGCACGCCGATGCCCATGGCCAGATAGCGGTGGATCATCTCGATCCAGGCCTTCATCATGGTCACGGGGCCGGTGGGCATCAGCGCCTCGGCGGCGCGGATCTGCTCGTGCGCGATAAAGGGATTGGCTTCGCCATAGCAGCCCGGCCAGTCCGGGCAGCCAAGACCGGAATCGGTCAGGCGCGTGAAGGCGCCGAACACGATCAGGTCGAAGGTCAGGAAGACTGCGATCCAGACCAGCTTGCGGTATTTATTGGTATCCCTGGAAATCCAGACCACGGACAGCGGCAGCGACGCAACGACCAGCGCCGTAATCGCCATATGGGCAAAGGAATGGTGGTCCATTGCGTCCGCCTTAGCCGATGGCCGAGGCCTTGAGCACCTTGGCCAGGTCCTTCTTCACCTTGGCCGGGTCGGCATCTTTGGGGAAGCGCATCATCAGGTGGCCCATCGGGTCGATCAGGTAGATGTGCTCTTCCACCTTGCCGCCTTTTTCCAGCGGCAGCCACTTGGCCACCACGTCGGCCGGCGCGCGCAGGAAGCGGGTGCCGTCGTTCACGCGCAGCATGAAGGTTTCCAGCGGCTCGTTATCGGTGATCAGCCATACCCGTTCGATGCGGTCGGCTTCCTTGCCCTGCATGGTGCGCAGCTGGCGCATCATGAACAGCATGTCCTGGCATTTCTGGTCGCAGGCGGAGCCGCCCACTTTCACCATCAGCCATTTGCCCTTGAAGTCTTCCAGCGTCTGCGGCTTGCCGTCCACTGTGGTGCTGGCCATGGCCGGGATCGGGTGCATGCGCGGATCGAGCAGGTCGCCGTAGTTGGTGCGCCCTTCCGGCTTGATGAAGTAGTAGGTGATGTAGGAAGCAATAATCGGTGCAGCGCACACCAGCAGCACCGCGAACATGCTCCAGCGGCCACGGCGGCGCTGGTTCTCGTCTTGTTTAGCGTTTTCCACTTTTTCTCAATCCGGTGAATACAAAGAAAAGACCTGCCATTGCCGCCAGTGCGTACCACTGGAAGGCGTAAGCCTTATGCTTGTCGGCGCCCAGTGCCGGCGCCGGCCAGTCGCGCAGCAGCGCCTCGGCAGCGACCGGCGCGGCCGCCGCATCGGGCGTGGTCTGCTCGACTACCAGCGGCTGGAACTTCCAGCCCGTCGCCGCCGCCACGGCCGCCGCATCCGCATTCTGCACGATGGCGCCCGGGGCCAGCCTGGGCGCCTCGCCCAGCTGCATCACGTGGCCCGGCGCCAGGCGCGCGATACCTTCGACCACCACCGGGCCCGCCGGCGTGGCATAGGATGGCAGCTTGTTGCGGTCGGCCATATCGCGCGGCAGCCAGCCGCGCGCCACCAGCACGTGCATGTCGCTGCCGGCCAGCCGCAAAGGCATCAGGAGGTAGAAGCCGGGCTTGCCGGCATGGGGACGATTGTCGAGGTAGACCGGCCAGTTGCCAACCCACTCGCCCTGCAGCCGCACCCGGCGCAACTCGACCTCGGCAGCCGCGACCGGCGTAGCGCCCAGCACCAGCGGCGCGGCGGCATTGCCGGCCGCCAGGCGCGCTTCGAGCGCCAGCTTCTGGGCGGCGCGGCCATCCTGCCAGCGGCCGGCGCAAACGCCGATCGCCACCAGCACCACCGTGGCCAGGAAAGGGATCAACCGGAAGCGGAATGCCATACAATAACTGTTCCTCTGAAACCGCCTAAATACCATGAAATACTTCGTCGCCGTAGCCTTCGTGCTGATCATCGGCAGCCTGGCATCGGCCTTCATCAGCATGATGCGCAGCAAGTCGGCCAACCCGAAGATGGTGCGCGCCTTCGCCCTGCGGGTGGGCTTCTCGATCGCGCTGTTCGTCACCATCCTGGTGCTGGCGAAGCTGGGCTATATTAAACCGACCGGCATCCGCTAACTTCACGCCAAATGTAAAAAAGCCGCAGCAAGCGCCGCGGCTTTTTTGGGGCCGGCAAATTATACCTGCGTCTTACATCCAGTACACGACCACATACAGGCCGAGCCAGACCACGTCAACAAAGTGCCAGTACCATGCCGCGCCTTCGAAAGCGAAGTGGTGTTCGGCGCTCATGTCGCCGCGGATCAGGCGGTACAGCACAACGGACAGCATGATCGCGCCCATGGTCACGTGGAAGCCGTGGAAACCGGTCAGCATGAAGAAGGTCGAGCCGTAGATGCCCGAGGTCAGCTTCAGGTTCAGTTCGCTGTACGCGTGCATGTATTCATAAGCCTGGAAGCCCATGAAGGTGGCGCCCAGCAGCACGGTGGCAGCCAGCCAGAAGATCGCCTTGGAGCGGTTGGCAGCTTGCAGCGCGTGGTGGGAGATGGTCAGGGTCATGCCCGACGCCAGCAGCAGCGCGGTGTTGATGGTCGGGATCGGGAACGGGCCCATCGGGGTGTAGTTGTCCACGGTGCCGGCAGGGCCCACGCCGCCATTCCAGTTGGCCGCGAAATCAGGCCAGATCAGCTTGTGGTCCAGGTCGGCCAGCCAAGGCATGGTGATCGAACGGGCGTAGTACAGCGCGCCGAAGAAGGCGCCGAAGAACATCACTTCGGAGAAGATGAACCAGCCCATCGACCAGCGGTAGGACACGTCGATGCGCTTGGAGTACAGGCCTTTTTCCGATTCGGAAATGGCGTCGCCGAACCAGCCATAGAGCACGGCCAGCGTCATGGCGATACCGACCAGGCAAACCGCCATGCCCCAGGAAGCATCGTTGACCCAGGCGGAAGCACCGGTCATGGTCACCAGCAGGGAAATACCTGCCATCATCGGCCACTTGGAAGGACCAGGCACGAAGTAGTACGGTGCCGCGGCGTTATTAGAGCTCATCTTGTTCTCCCTAAAATCCTGCAATAATTTACTTTGAAACCACGAGTTTGACGATCGAAACCAGCAAGCCGATGAACAGGGCCGCGCCCAGCAGTCCAGCGACGATGACATGGACCGGCTTGATCTTCTCCTGGTCCTGGTCAAAATCGCTTTTGCGGCGCAGGCCGAAGAACGACCAGATCACTGCTTTCAGCGAATACAAAAACGATCCCATCTGCCTTCCTT
>JBCNOX010000017.1:0-22421 GCA_039593645.1 Pseudoduganella sp. | reverse complement strand
CCGTGGCGGCGCCGACCAGTCCCATTTCCGCCGCCAGCTTGGCGTCGGACAACGTGGCTGCAATGGCCACGCTGCGTTCGAGCTGGCCGCGCAGGTCGGCAATCTGGGCATCCTTGCCTTCGATTGCCAGCTGGTCCTTGGCCTTGCCGACCAGGGCGTCAGCCGCGATATTGCGCGCGTTGCGCAATTCGCCGTTCAAGCGCGTGATCTGGTCTTCGTTTTCTTCCAGCGTGGCGTGGGCGGCGGCCAGTTGCGCGCGCAAGTCTTCGATCTCGCTGCGCAGGGGGCTGCCCACTTGCTGGGCGGCTTGCTGCACCCAACTGTTCAGCGCAGCGGTGACCGATTCAGGGATGTCCAGCTGGGGGATGTCATGCTCTGCCATGTCCGGCTCCGGTGAGGTGTGCACAATCCAGTCACGATACCGAACGATTTTCCGCAGGGCAATGGACGAATGGAAACGAAATCTGCGCACCGCAGGGAAAGGGCGAAGCCACTTGTCGCGGGCCGGCAACACCCTCTGACAGTGTCGGATTTTTTTACACTTTGCGTGATGCAAATTAACAGTTTTGTTTGAAATCAATGACTTGTTCTGCTTGGAACAGTTCTTGCTCTAAAGATCATCTAAATTCTTTTAGACAACTTTAGGTGAACATGAACCAAAAACTTCTCGCCGTAGCCCTGGCTACCGCCCTGGTGTCGATGTCGCAGGCCGCGCAGGCTGCCCCCTTCACGCTGACCGGCTCGATCGGCAATGGCAGCTACCTGGGCGCGGGCAACCATGCCGGCAGTTTCGATGGCTCGTCCATCCTGCCGCAAAAATACAAGATCAACAGCGCCTCGTTCGCTTTCGATTTCAGCGATGATTCGGATGGCATCCACCAGGGCCAGCCCCAGTCGAACGGCGCCAACGCCAGCGGCTATACCGTCCAGCGCCAGTATTACGACGGTTACAACTGGCAGACTGATTACCTGCGTACCGTGAACAACTACGCGACCGTGACGCAAACCGGTGAAAGCGAGAGCGTGTCGCTCTCGCTGGAAGGGATCGGCGCGGGCTTCGGCCAGACGGGCATGAGCCAATCCGAAACCACCGCCAACCGCTACAACGGCCGTATTTTTGAAAACCGTACCGGTTATGGCGGCTACTACTACAGCTACCGCTGCGGCAATTACACCTGCGGAGGCTGGAGCAGCGGCAACTACAGCAATTATTACGGCGACAGCTATACCCAGACCACCACCCGCACCACCGACTGGAACGGCGGCTTCTCCGTGGCAGGCACCATCACCGACCTGTCCCTGCTGAACGGCCTGCTGGCGAACCACGCGCTGAACTGGAACCTGGGCGTGAGCGGCGACCTGTTCCTGTCCAATGCCAGCCTGACCCTCGATATCGAGGAGATCAAGGCGCCTGCCAACGACGTACCCGAACCGTCCTCCGTACTGTTGATGGGCCTCGGCTTGCTTGGCCTGGCGGGTCTCAAGCGCCGGCGCTCCCGCTGAAAAAATGAGCGAACCCAGGATTGATTTCATCCAGTCGGCCCGCCGTTTGTCGGGCCGCGAGGAGTTCCACAAGCACCTGTTCGAATCGATGCTGGGAGGCCAGTGGCGGCAGCGCGACATCGGGCTGCCGCCCGG
Organism: Pseudoduganella sp.; assembly: GCA_039593645.1. GTDB lineage: Bacteria > Pseudomonadota > Gammaproteobacteria > Burkholderiales > Burkholderiaceae_D > Rugamonas. The sequence continues at coordinate 20,783 of JBCNOX010000017.1, read as the reverse complement.
CGATGAAGCGGTCTTGCTTGAATTGCTGGCGCGCTGGATCCGCGAGGCGCCGGTCAAGGATGAACTGGGCGTGCTGCGGCTGCTGGTGGTCAGGGGCGTAGTGCGCAACCTGGTGCAGGCCACGGCCAGCGGTTACCGCGACTTCCTGAGCGGCGTCCTGGCTGCCAGCGAGGAGGACCTGCAGCACCCGCAACGCATGCCTGCCTGGAAGCAGTTGAAGCTGGCCGCCCTTGGCGACGGCTCCTTGCTGACGGCGGCTGCGCTGGCCGAATGGAGCAGCCACGACCCGGTGCACGCCCGGCTGGCGGCGATTGCCTGCCTGGACGCCTGTCCCCTCGACGCCGGCGTCGCGCAGCGTACCGGCGACATCGGGCGCTGGCTGATGTCGGTCCCTGCGGTGAAGATGCCGCTGCGGTACCTGGAACCGTTGCAGGCCTCGGCATTTTTCGTCAGCTACCTGGGCGATCCGGATCGCCATGAATTCAAGAAAGCCATCGTGCGCCAGGCGGGCGCCATGCTGCACGGCCTGCCGCTGCCTGCACAGCGCCAGCCGGCGGCCGTAGCGGACGGCAAGCCGCGCCTGACCATCGTCGGCGAGCTGCTGTTTCCCCAGCACGCCATGTTCCGCTGCTATGCGGACCAGTTGGCGGGGCTGAAAGAGCATTTCCAGGTGACGCTGGTAACCGACCAGCCGACACGCTGCGCCGAGCATGGCCAGATCAGCCATGCCCAGCTGTATTTCCCGGCCCACGAGCGCGACGTCGTGCGCCTTGCGCACATGGTGGCGTCGACTGCACCGGACGTCATCCTGTACCCCAGCGTGGGCATGTCCTACTGGACGTTTGTGCTGTCGATGCTGCGCCTGGCGCCGTTGCAGCTGATGTCGGTCGGCCATCCCGCGCCTTCCTGCAGCGGGCAGATCGACGCCACCCTGGTCTACCATGAGCTGGCCGGCGCGCCGCTGCCGGAATATGGGCCGCTGGCGCCTTACGATGCGCAGGCATTGCCCGCGGCACCACCTGGCGGCTGGCACACCGCTGCCGCGCCGGCCGATGCAAGCCCGGCCATTGCGATCAACGCGGCGCGCATCAAGCTGACGCCGCAATTCCTCGAGCTGCTGGCCAGGGCGCTGGAGTCGGCGCCGCCGGGCGTGCAAGTGCATTTCTTCCCCAATGCCAGCGGCGTCGAATTGCTGGCGCTGCGCCGCGAACTCGCCCGGCAATTCCCCGGCGCCCAGGTGCATGCGGCGGCAAGCTATGCCGACTACATGGCAAGGCTGTCGCGCGCGTCGGTGATCCTGCAAAGCTTCCCGTTCGGCGGCACCAACACCGCGATGGATGCGCTGGCGCTGGGTATCCCGCTGATCTGCCTCGACGGCGGCGACCTCGCATCGCGCGTCGACCCGCTGCTGCTGTCGCGCGCCGGCCTGGGCGAACTGCGCGCCGCCAGCACCACGCAGTACCTGCAGCTGTTGCAGTGCTTCCTCGCCAGCGCCACCGAACGCAGCCGCATCGCCGGCCTGGCCCGGGCCGGCTTTGCCACGCTGGCCGCGCAAGACGCTGGCGGGCAGCGTACGCTGGCAGGCGCGGTCCTGCACGCGTGGCAGGAGCGCGCATGACGCCTGCGCCATTCCACGACGCGGCGCGTTTTCCCTTCATCGCCGAACTGGAACGGCAGTGGCGGGACATCCACGCCGAATTCCTGGCGGTGCAGGACGCGCTGATCGACTATGTCGAACCCCATCTCTACGACCAGGGCTGGCAAGTGTTCGGGCTGTGGAACCTGCCGCACCGCGAGCCGCTGACGGCGGGCGTGCAGCGCTGCCCGCGCACGGCAGCCCTGATCGAGCGCCTGGTGCCGTCGCATGGCGCGGTGGCGTTTTCCGTGCTCAGGCCCGGCACCAGGATCAAGCCGCACCAGGGCAAGCCCGGACCTTACCTGCGCTGCCACCTCGGGCTTGAGGTGCCGCCGGGCGACTGTGCGATCCGCGTGTCCGGCGAAACCAGGGGCTGGCAGGAGGGCCGCGCCCTGGTGCTGGACGACCGCCTCGAGCATGAAGCATGGAACCTGGCGCAGCAACGCCGCGTGGTCCTGCTGTTTGACTTTATCCCGTAATGGTGAACTGCAGGCCGCGCGTGCAGCGCCGGTAAATCGGCGTCGCGGTCAGCGCGCTGACTGGCGTACGGAAGTAGTGTTCGCCCGCCTTGTCCGAAGCCGGCGCCTGCAGCAGGCCGGCGCCGCTGTTCAGGCGCAGCGCATGGCCGTGCTGCTGGTTGACGTAGCTGACCAGGGTGTGGGCGCCGAACAGCTGGGCGGCCGCTGCGATCAGGGCGCCACCCAGGCGCGGCGGCAGCGAGGTGCGCTGCCACGCGCCGGCAATGATGACGCCGATCTCGAGCACCCCGGCTTCCGCGGTCGGCTTGAGGAGGCCGAAGCCGATCGCCTGGCCGGCGGCGCGGCCCAGCAGGATCAGTGGCGTGTTGCTGTTCTTCTGCAGCAGCGTGGTGCTGACCCAGTCGAGGTGGCGCTGGTAGGGGATGGCCTGGGCGCCGGGCATGAAGGGGATGACGGTCGGGTCGTTGCGGATGCCGAACAGCGCGTCGGCATCGGCAGCATCGAATTGCGTGAAACAGACATCGCCGATGGCAAAGCTGATCCGGCTGCCGGCCCGATGCCATAATTCCAGGGCGACTGGAAACTCTAAATCGAAGTTGGGACTTGGTATGACTGGAACTGCGGCAGGCGCATTAAGCAATTTGGACTCCTTCAGCATCGTCGATGCGCAAGCGGACCTGCTGCACACCGCGGATGGCCGGACCTTGATCGATCTGTTTACCGCGCACGGCACGGTGTGGCTTGGCCACCGCCATCCGGCGGTGCGCGAGGCCATCGAGCGGCAGCTTGGCAAGGTGTGGATCACCGGCGGTTACGCGACGCCCATGGTACAGGAAATGCGTGCGGCGATGAATGCCTTCCTGCCCGGCGGCTACACGCTGGCCAGCCTTGCCTCGACCGGCATGGAGGCCAACGAGCAGGCCTTCCGCATTGCGCGCGCGACGACTGGCCGCAACAGCGCGCTGGGTTTTGCCGGCGCCATGCACGGCAAGTCGTTCCTCACTGCGGCGCTGGCCTGGGACAACGGCGATGGATTGGCCATCCCGCAAGTACACCGCATGCCTTGCGGCCCCGGTGTGGACGAGGCGGCCAGCCTGGCCGCCGTCGAAGCTCGCCTGCGCAGCGGCGACATCGCTGCCATTTTCATCGAACCGGTGCACGCCACGTCTTTCGGCTGGCGCGCCTCGCCAGCGTTTTACCGGGCGCTGCGCCAGCTGGCGAGCCGTCATCACGCCTTGCTGGTGTACGACGAAGTCCTGACCGGCTTCCATCGCACCGGGCCGAAATTCTGCTTCCTGCAGCATGCGGTGCAGCCCGACATCATCGTGTTCGGCAAGGCCTGCGGCAACGGCTTTCCGGTGGGCGGCGTGGCGGTGCGCGACGGCATCGCGATTTCGCCGCGCATGCTGCTGGGAAGTACATTCTCGAATAATGCGCTGGCGGCAGCGGCGGCCTGTGCAACCTTGTCATGCCTGCAAGCGCTTGATCCCGCCGCGCTGGTACGGGAGATCGAACGCACCGTGCAGCAAGCCCTGTTGCCGGTGCTGGCGGGCAGCGGCATCGAGCTGGCCGGCGCGGGCGCCATGTGGATCCTGGCCTTTCCCACGGCGGAACAGGCGGCGGCCTGCGCCCGCTCCCTGCTGGCGGCGGGCGTCTGCATCGGTTTCCACAACCGCCAGGTGCGCCTGCTGCCGCCGCTCACGATCGAGCCGGGGAACCTGCAGGCCGCCTGCCAAATGGTCGCTGAGTGCTGTATCCTGCATGCATGACCGATGCATTAGCGCGCCTGCCGGAGCTGTTACTGGATGCCGTCTTCATGGTGGACGAGGGCGGGCGCATCGTGTTTGTCAATTCCGCCGCCCGGGCGATTTTCGGCTATGCGCCGGACGAAATGATCGGCCGCGCCATCCTCGACTTCATCCATCCCGACGACAAGGCCCGTACCGTGGCGGAAATGGGGCAGGTGCGCAATGGCCCCCCGCGCCTGGGCTTCGAGAACCGCTACCTGCGCAAGGACGGCAGCGTGGCCCACATCATGTGGACGGCGCGCTGGTCGCCGGAAGAGCGGCTGCGCATCGGCGTAGCGCGCGACATCAGTGAGCGCAAACTCGGCGAGCAGCGCCAGGCCGGGATGCTGGCGCTGGCCACCGCCGCCCACGGTGCGGAAACGCTGCCCGAGCTGTTTGGCGCCTTCGAGCGCATCCTGCGCGGCTTGCTGCCCCTGCATGGCATGGCCGCGGTGCTGCAGCCGGGCGACCGCCTGGCGTACGCCAGTTCGCCCGATGGCAGCGCGCCGCGCGATGCGAGCGGCTGGCACCACGTCACCTTGTCGGCCTCCGGCATCGCGTTCGGCGAAATGCGGCTGGACCTGGGACGCCACGGCACCTTGTCGGCCAAGGAAATCGATCTGCTGGAATTTACCGCCGGCCAGGCCGGGGCCGTCATCGAAAGGCTGGCGCTGCACGCCGACCTGGCCCATGCCGCGCGCTACGACGAGCTGACCGGCTTGCCGAACCGGCGCCTGTTCCAGGACCGCATCCGGTCCGCCATTGCGCGCTGCCGGCGCGGCCAGTCGCACGGCGCCTTGCTGTTCATCGACCTGGACGACTTCAAGCAGGTCAACGACCAGCACGGCCATGTGGTGGGCGACCAGCTCTTGCAGGCCATTGCCCGCCGTATTACTTCCTGCGTGCGCGAAGCCGACACGGTGGCGCGCATCGGCGGCGACGAGTTTGTCGCCCTGCTGGAAAACGTGGCCGGCGCGGCGCAGGCCGAAGCCCTGGCCGGCAAGATCGGGCAAGTGATCGCCACCCCGCTGGTGCTGGCCGGGCATACCTTGCAACCGCATGCCAGCATCGGCATCGCCCTTTATCCCGAACACGGGGAAGTCATCGACCAGCTGATGCGCCATGCCGACCAGGCCATGTACGCAGCGAAGGCAGCGCGCAAGGCGGCTGCCGGTTAAGAAAGCACTCTGCCACCGCAGCGCTGGGTTATCATAGCGCTCCTGGATACCGTACGTCCGTGTATGTACGAGATCTGCACGAAAGTATCGTGGATCTGCTGATAAATTAGGGTGATTTGTAATCAGGCCTCTGCCGGGTACCTTTATTCACTAGAATCGCGGACGGGATTAATTTTTGATTTTGCCTTGGCAGTGAAAATGGAGGAAAGTTGGTGAACCAACTATGCTTGGAAGAGGTTGGTGATCCGCTGGCCATGGAGCGCGCGGGCCCGAAAGTGGCGATCCTGTTGGGCACTTTCCGCGGCCAACAATACCTTGCGGAACAGCTGAATTCGATTGCGGCCCAAACCCATTCCAACTGGGCAGTATGGGCCTCGGATGATGGTTCAACCGATGATACTCTGGCGATTCTTGCCAGCTTCAGGAGTCAATGGCCTGTCGGCCGCCTGTCGATCCAGGCGGGTCCGGGCAAAGGATTTGTCGCAAACTTCCTGGCCCTGACTTGTAGTACCGGTATTAAAGCGGATTATTACGCCTATTCCGACCAGGACGATATCTGGGAGGCCGACAAACTGGAACGTGCGCTGCAATGGCTTGAGAGTATTCCGCCCGATATTCCAGCGTTGTATTGTGCGCGCACGCGGCTGGTCGATTCGAATAACCAGGAGATCGGCTTTTCTCCATTATTCGGCAATCCATGCTTTACCAATGCGTTGGTACAGAATATTGCTGGTGGCAATACCATGGTTTTCAATAATGCTGCCCGTGCGTTGCTTCAGCAAGCAGGGGCGCAACTACCGGTCGTTTTTCACGACTGGTGGGTATATATGGCAGTGACAGGATGCGGGGGCAAGGTTTTTTTCGACCCGGTTCCTGCGTTGCGTTACAGGCAACATGAAGGAAACGTGATTGGCGTCAATTCAAGTTGGCAAGCGCGCCTGCAGCGCATGCGAAAGCTGTGGCAGGGGCAGCACAGGCAGTGGAATGCGGACCATATAGCGGCGCTTCGCCAACTGGAAAACCGGCTGACACCGGAAAACCGGGAAATATTGAACCAGTTTGCCCAAGCCAGGGAGAAGAGCCTGCTGCCCCGCCTGGTCCACCTGGGCCGCAGCGGCGTCAGTCGGCAAAGCCGGCTGGGCAATATCGCGCTGTTTGCGGCTGCCATCTTCAAAAAACTGTGATCTGGCGGCGCGCTTGCGGCGATATCGGCTAGCTGAGACGCATGCTGTACTGATCCGAACGCATATGAATGAGGCGGCTGATTTGTTAGAATATCAGCCCCAGTTTAATACCCAACCGCGAATTCCCAGGAAACTGCTGATAATGAGCCATATAAAAAAGGCAGTATTTCCGATAGCGGGGCTAGGAACACGTTTTCTTCCCGCTACCAAGGCATCTGCCAAAGAGATGCTGCCGGTGGTGGATAAGCCGCTTATCCAATATGCGGTTGAGGAGGCTTATGCCGCCGGGATCCGTCACATGATTTTTGTGACGGGCCGTACCAAACGCAGCGTAGAAGATCATTTCGATACTGCTTACGAACTGGAAAACGAGCTTGGACTGGCCGGGAAGTTTGACTTGCTGAAAATTGCCCGAAGTATTGCGCCGGAGGATATGGTCTGCACTTATGTGCGGCAGCCGCGTGCGTTAGGCCTGGGCCACGCCGTACTTTGCGCGCAAGAACTGGTCGGCAACGAGCCGTTCGCGGTGTTGCTGGCGGACGACCTGATGGTGGGAACACCTCCGGTCATGACACAGATGGTCGAACAGTTTTCCAAGTGGCCGTCAACGATTCTTGCGGTGCAAGACGTGCCGCGCGAAGAAACGAATCGCTACGGGATCGTCAGCGCTGACGGTGTTGCGGAAGAACTCGTAAACGTCACTGGCATTGTGGAAAAGCCCAGTCCGGAAGCGGCACCGAGCACGCTTGCCGTTGCCGGACGGTACATACTGACGCCAGGAATTTTTCAGGAATTGCAAAACCTGCCGCGCGGGGTTGGTGGTGAAATCCAGCTAACGGATGGCATCGCGACTCTCCTGCGTCGCGAAAAGGTCTTTGCATATCGCTACAAGGGCGCGCGCTACGACTGCGGCAGTAAATTGGGTTTTTTGCAAGCTACCGTGGACCTGGGCGCCCATCATCAAGAAATCGGGCTTGAGTTTTCCGCCTGGCTGGAGCAGTGGAAACCGAAACCGTTAAACACATGCGTAAAAAGTTAAGCCTATCGATCATCAGCCACGGACATCATGCCCATGTGGCTAAACTGCTGGAGCAGTTGGCGAAATTGGATCGAAGCGATTTCGAAGTAATCCTGACGTTGAACCTGCCAGAGCCAGTGGCGCTTGAGGATCTGCCTTACCCGGTGAAACTGATTCAAAATGCGACACCGAAGGGCTTTGGCGCCAACCACAATGCTGCCTTTCTCGAAAGCGCGGGTGACTATTTCGTTATCCTGAATCCCGACATCGAGTTGCTGGAAGATCCCTTTGGACCGTTACTGGAATTGGCCGAACGCGACAGCCTGAATATCTGCGCCCCATTGATTGTCGACGCCGACGGCCGACTCGAGGATAGCGCGCGCAACTTCCCCACGCCATATGGCCTCTTCAAACGCCTTTTGTGCCGTTTGCTGGGACGTCCGATCTTGCCGGACACACTCCGGCAGGACAGTGACACCGTGCAGCCGGACTGGGTGGCGGGCATGTTCGTCATGGTCGCGCGCGCGACCTATGAGCTGCTGGGCGGCTTTAATGACGCGTATTTCCTGTACTTCGAAGACGTCGAGTTTGGTGCGCGCGCACGCCTGGCGGGCTGCCATATCCTGGTGTGCAAGCGCGCCCGCGTGATCCACCAGGCCCAGCGCGACAGCCATCGGCGCTTGCGTTTCATGTGGTGGCACGTGCAAAGCGCCGCCAAATTTTTCGTTTCTCCCGCCTACCTGCGCGTCCTGATCCGGCGCGCCGCGAAATCCGGATAAGCTGGCAAACACAGTTCGTAACCTGCGTCCCGGATTTTGCGGATCAGTCAAAATGAAGGCGTTGCCTTTTGCTGATGCGGTAAAATCTCGGTTTGCCTGAATGGTATCTAATTAATAACTTGTTTTAGAGGAAGTCACGATGATCTTAGTAACGGGTGGTGCAGGCTTTATCGGGGCCAATTTTGTGCTGGACTGGTTGGCACAGTCGGACGAAGCCTTGGTTAACCTGGACATCCTGAGCTACGCAGGTAACCGCGAAACGCTAGCTTCGCTGGACGGCGATGCGCGCCATATCTTCGTGAGGGGTGACATCGGCGACACCGAACTGGTGGCGCGCCTGTTGGCCGAGCACCGGCCGCGCGCGGTCGTGAACTTCGCTGCCGAGAGCCATGTCGACCGCTCGATCCACGGCCCGGAAGCGTTCATCCAGACCAATATTGTCGGCACTTTCAAGCTGCTGGAAGCCGTGCGTGCCTATTGGGGCGGGCTGGAAGGCGAAGAGAAGGCCAATTTCCGTTTCCTGCACGTTTCGACCGACGAAGTGTATGGATCGCTGGGCAAGGCAGACCCGGCCTTCACGGAAACCAATCGTTACGAACCGAACAGCCCGTACTCGGCCAGCAAGGCGGCCAGCGACCATCTGGTGCGCGCTTACCACCACACCTACGGCTTGCCGGTACTGACCACCAACTGCTCCAACAATTACGGCCCATATCACTTCCCGGAAAAGCTGATTCCGCTGGTGATCCACAATGCGCTGGCCGGCAAGGCGCTGCCGATCTATGGTGACGGCCAGCAAATCCGCGACTGGCTCTACGTCAAAGACCATTGCAGCGCCATCCGCCGCGTGCTGGAAGCCGGCACGCTGGGCGAGACCTATAACGTCGGTGGCTGGAACGAAAAAGCCAACCTTGATGTAGTGCATACGCTGTGCGCGATCCTGGACGAACTGCAGCCGCGTGCCGACGGCCAGTCGTACAAGACCCAGATCACCTTCGTCAAGGATCGGCCGGGCCACGACAAGCGCTATGCGATCGATGCCAGCAAGCTCGAGCGCGAGCTGGGGTGGAAGCCGGCCGAGACCTTCGAGACCGGTATTCGCAAGACTGTGCAGTGGTACCTGGCCAATACGGCTTGGGTGGAAAATGTCACCAGCGGCAATTACCGCAACTGGGTTGAGAAGCAATACGCATGAAAATTCTGCTGATCGGCAAGAACGGCCAGGTTGGCCACGAACTTCAGCGCACCCTGCTGCCTTTGGGCGAGCTGGTGGCGCTGGGGCGCGATGGCCTTGACCTGAGCGACCCTGCCGCATTGAAGCAAGTGCTCGAGAACCAGGCGGCCGACGTCATCGTCAACGCATCCGCCTATACGGCGGTCGACCGCGCCGAAGCCGACGAAGCCGGGGCGCTGGCTGTCAACGCTGCCGCAGTGGCCGCGATGGCCGCGCATGCGCGCGCGCATGGCGCCTTGCTGGTGCACTACTCGACCGACTACGTGTTTGACGGTGAAAAGGCCACGCCGTATGTGGAAGACGACGCTACCGCGCCGCAAAGCGCTTATGGGCGAAGCAAGCGCGCCGGCGAAGAAGCTATTTTGGCAAGCGGCTGCAAGGCCCTCGTATTCCGCACCAGCTGGGTATTTTCCGTCCATGGCGGTAACTTCATCAAGACCATGCTGCGGCTCGCTGGTGAGCGCGACACCCTGAATGTGGTTGCCGACCAGTTCGGCGCGCCGACCTCTGCCGAGCTGATCGCCGATGTCACGGCATTGGCAGTCGCGGCCTACCGCCGCGGGGCAATGGCCGACGGGATCTACCACCTGACCGCTGCGGGCGCCACCAGCTGGCACGGCCTGGCCAGTTACGCAATCGAACGCGCTAAGGCGCGCGGCGCAGCGCTCAAGGTCGATCCGGCGCAAATCAAGCCGATCCCAACCGAGGCCTACCCGGTTCCGGCCAAGCGGCCCAAGAATTCCCGGCTCGACACCAGCAAGCTGTCCGCCGCCCTCGGCCTGCAGCTTCCTGACTGGAAGATTCATGTCGACCGCCTTATTGAACAACTCTCCTGAACGGAAAACCGCATGAAACGCAAAGGCATTATTCTCGCCGGCGGCTCCGGCACCCGCCTGCACCCTGCAACGCTGGCAATCAGCAAGCAATTGCTGCCGGTGTTCGACAAGCCCATGATTTACTACCCGCTCAGCACACTGATGCTGGCTGGCATCCGCGACATCCTGATCATTTCGACCCCACAGGACACGCCACGATTCCAGCAGTTGCTGGGTAATGGCGAAAAATGGGGCTTGAACCTGCAATACGCCGTGCAGGAATCTCCCGATGGGTTGGCGCAAGCCTTCATCATCGGTGAGAAATTCATCGGCTCCGATCACTCGGCGCTGGTGCTGGGCGATAACATTTTCTACGGCCACGAATTCCAGGACTTGCTGGGTAACGCCATGGCGCGCACCGACGGCGCCAGTGTGTTCGCCTATCACGTGCAAGACCCAGAACGCTATGGGGTGGCCGAATTCGACGCGCAGCGCCGCGTGCTGTCGCTGGAAGAAAAACCGGTCAAGCCGAAATCGAACTATGCCGTGACCGGCCTGTATTTTTATGACAACCAGGTAGCGGAACTGGCGAAGAGCCTGAAGCCATCGCCACGCGGTGAGCTGGAGATTACCGACCTGAACCGCCTGTACCTGGAGCAGGGCAAGCTCAACGTAGAGATCATGGGCCGTGGTTACGCCTGGCTCGACACCGGCACCCATGAATCACTGCTGGAAGCGGGCCAGTTCATCGCCACCCTGGAAAACCGACAAGGCTTGAAAGTGGCCTGCCCGGAAGAGATCGCGTTCCGCCAGGAGTGGATCGACGCAGCACAGCTGGAGTCGCTGGCGCGTCCGCTGGCCAAGAACGGCTATGGCCAATACTTGCTGCGCATCCTGGATGAAAAGGTGTACTGATGAACGTCACCCGTTTGCATATTCCTGACGTGCTGCTGATCGAGCCGAAGGTATTTGGCGACGAGCGCGGCTTCTTTTACGAGAGCTTCAACCAGCTGGGCTTCGAACAAGTTGTCGGTCGCAGCGTCAATTTTGTGCAGGATAACCATTCGCGCTCCGCCCAAGGCGTCTTGCGTGGACTGCATTACCAGATCCAGCAGACGCAGGGGAAACTGGTGCGTGTATCTGCCGGCACGGTATTCGATGTCGCCGTTGACCTGCGCAGGAATTCGCCTACCTTCGGCCACTGGGTCGGGGAAGTTCTGAGCGCCGAAAATAAACGCCAATTGTGGATCCCTGAAGGCTTCGCTCATGGCTTCGTTGTGCTGAGCGAGTTTGCAGAGTTCTTATATAAGACCACCGATTATTACGCTCCACAATACGAGCGCAGCATAGCTTGGAACGATACTGACCTGGCGATTGACTGGCATTTCAAAGGTATCCCATCGTTATCGGCAAAGGATGCTCAAGGGACGCCCTTCCGGGAAGCCGAGGTCTTTGAATGAGTATTCTGGTAACCGGCGGTGCCGGATACATCGGTTCGCACACCTGCGTCGAATTGCTGCAGGCTGGGCAAGAAGTTGTTGTCTTCGATAACTTCTCCAACAGCCATCCTGAATCATTAAAACGCGTCGAGCAGATCACCGGACGTAAGCTGGTCGTTGTGAAAGGCGATATTCGCGATCAGGAAGCCATTGAAACGGCCTTGCGCCAGTACGGCTGTCAGGCCGTGATCCATTTCGCTGGATTGAAGGCCGTCGGGGAGTCGGTTGAAAAGCCGCTAACCTATTACGACAATAATGTTGTTGGCACGCACCGGTTGCTAGTTGCGATGCAGAACTGTGGCGTTAACGCGCTTGTCTTCAGTTCATCCGCAACAGTTTATGGCGAGCCGCAGCGCCTCCCGCTGACAGAGGATCACCCGCTGTCGGCCACAAATCCATATGGTCGTAGCAAGCTCATCATCGAAGAGATGTTGCGCGACCTGCATCGAGCCAGCCCGGCTTGGCGCATCGTGATCCTGCGCTACTTTAATCCAGTAGGTGCCCACGAGAGTGGGCTGATTGGTGAAAATCCGCTGGGGACCCCCAACAACCTGATGCCGTTTGTGGCGCAAGTTGCGGTGGGACGGCGTGAGTATCTTAATGTTTGGGGCGACGACTATCCTACCAATGATGGCACTGGGGTACGTGACTACATCCACGTGGTTGACCTGGCACTGGGGCATTTGAAGGCACTGGAACGCCTAGACGCTGCCCAGTGTGTGGAAGTGAACCTCGGTACCGGTAATGGTTATAGCGTGCTAGAAGTCGTTAAAGCCTTTGAAAGCGCGAGCGGGCGGGCCATCCCGTACCAGGTTTCGCCGCGACGTCCGGGTGATGTCGCGGCCTGCTACGCGGACCCAAACTTTGCTGAGCGATATCTGGGATGGCGGGCCGAACGTGACCTCGCCTTGATGTGCCGAGATCACTGGAGCTGGCAAGAACAAAACCCACAGGGATATGTATGAATCCGCATGCACCACAATCGACGCAGCCGCTGACGCTGTTTGTCTCGTTATATAAAAACCGAAGCCTCATTGTCGACCTGATCAAACGCGAAGTGATTGGCCGGTATAGGGGGTCGACCATGGGTTTGCTGTGGTCATTCTTTAATCCGGTCTTGATGCTGGCGGTGTATACCTTTATGTTCAGTGTCGTATTCAAGGCTCGCTGGGCCGGCGGTTCTGACTCCAAGGTCGAATTCGCACTGATAATGTTCACCGGTCTGTTGATGTTTAACTTGTTTGGTGAGGTGGTCAACCGGTCGCCGAGCCTCATCCTGAACAACGCCAATTACGTCAAGAAAGTTATTTTTCCGCTGGAGATCCTGCCGGTGGTGGCGTTGGGCTCAGCAGCATTCCATATGCTTGTCAGCCTGCTGGTGTGGCTAATCTTTTTCTTGATTTTTTTCAGCGTGCCGAACATTGCGGCTTTGCAAGTATTCTTGATCTTTGTCCCGTTGATGTTACTGACTTTAGGCATTGCTTGGCTGTTAGCTTCGTTGGGCGTTTATCTGCGCGATGTCGGGCAAATCATTAGCGTCGTCACAATCGTGCTGATGTACTTGTCCCCAGTGTTTTATCCCATAACTGCTATTCCAGAGGATTTGCGTGAATTCATGTTAATGAATCCCCTCACATATATCGTTGAAGACACGCGCAATGTGATGATTTGGGGGAAGAGCCTGAATTGGAGCCATTGGAGTTATTGGACTGCCTTATCGGCGGTTGTTGCCTGGTTGGGTTTTGCATGGTTCCAGAAAACACGGAAGGGTTTTGCTGATGTCCTCTGAAGTCGTTATTACAGTCAAGAACCTTAGCAAGAGTTATCACATATACGAGCAACCCCGTGACCGCTTAAAGCAATTTATTCTCCCGTTCTTCCAACGGACGGTCGGAATGGTGCCCAGAACGTATTATCGCGATTTCTGGGCACTTCGCGACATATCGTTTGAGGTTCGACGAGGCGAAACGATTGGGGTGTTGGGCCGCAATGGCTCTGGAAAATCGACCTTGTTGCAAATGATCGCTGGTACGCTGACACCGTCGGCTGGCCAAGTTGCGATTGGTGGCAAGATCACGGCTTTGCTTGAGTTGGGGGCAGGATTTAACCCCGAGTTCACAGGTCGCGAGAATGTGTTCTTGAACGCAGCCATCTTTGGGCTTCCACGCGAACAGATCGAGCAGAAGTTCGAAGAGATTGCTGCCTTTGCTGATATCGGTGAATTTATCGAACAGCCTGTAAAGACCTATAGCAGCGGCATGTATGCACGCCTTGCGTTTGCGGTAGCGACTGCGCTCGACCCTGAAATACTTGTGGTCGATGAGATCCTGTCGGTTGGCGACGTGTTTTTCCAAGCCCGCTGCATGCGTAAATTGGACGAGTTCCGTGAGCGCGGCGGCACGGTGTTCTTCGTCACGCATGATACTTATTCAGTAGAGCGTATCTGTACTCGCGCCATCGTGCTTGATAAAGGGCAGAAAGTGTTCGAGGGCGCCACGGCCGATGCGGTAAACGTGTACTACAAGATGAGCCGTGAAGAGCCCGTAGCCGCACCTGCGCAAGTCACTGCAACTCAAGCTGACGGAACGTCTCAGGTTGGGGGAACGGTGGCGTTGCCAGCTGCGGACGCTATCCCGGTACGCCGCGATCATGTCGTCGATGACGGAACCGTTTATATCGATCAGGTGTTTGTACTCAATGGGAGTGGAGAGTCCAGCCTGAACTATGCTGTTGGCGAGTGGCTGACTGTGAAATTGGATGTTCTCTTCTCCGCCGATTATGAACAAATCGATTTCGGCGTTGGCATTCGTGACCGCTCGGGCTCCTTAATCGGAGGAGCTCACACCTACTATTCTGGAAATACGGTCGGTCCTGTTCGCGCAGGCGAACGCCGCCTGTTGACCGCACGAATCAAAGCTGAGCTGGTGCCAGGTGAGTATTTATTGATTGCAGGTGTAGCGCAACACGACTCCCTGCAGAGCTATCGAGAGTGTTACGGCCTATATGACTTTGCAGCGATCTCCGTCACTGGCAATCGTAAGTTTTGGGGTGCAGTGAGGCTTCCGACAGAAATCGAAGCCGCTAACGCTGTAGTTGGCACAGCTGTCGTGAATCACGACGCTGAAGCGCTCTCGTCTACGAATTAACTAAAACTAAGAATGACTAAATTCAATTTCCCATCGGAGTCTATCCGTGTTCGCAAGCTGAAATCCCAGCGTCCGGACGTGCGACTTGCAACTCCTGAACAGCATTTTGGCAGCAAAGGCATGTCACGGGAGATCAATGCCCTGTACGCTGATACCCCGAGCAATAATGTAATTTGGCAGCCGGACATTTATGCCGAAGCGCGTGCGTTGGCCGATAAATGTGGCATCAAGCGTGTTCTCGATGTTGGTTGCGGCAATGGCGAGAAGCTGGTGCATTACTTTCCGGCAGACCAGTTCAAGACTGTTGGTCTCGATTTCCATGGCTCCCTTGAACTGGCGTCTACCGCGTTTCCTCATGCGCGCTGGGTGGAGTGCGACCTCAATTCAAGCGGCGACCTGGCCAGGGTGTTTGGCGAGTTGGATCCGGACGAGCCGGTCCTGATGATCTTGTCTGATGTCATCGAGCATATTCCAGATCCGCGCCTATTGCTTGCCCAGTTGCGAACTGTTCTGATGCGGCACTTGGATAATCGCCTTGTCGTGTCGACGCCTGATCGCCACATTATGGATTACGCGGCCTATGGCAGTACTCCAGAAAATCGAGCGCACGTGCGGGAGTGGACCCATGAGGAACTGGCTGCCTTCTTTGAAGCTGCGGGTTTCCA
This sequence comes from Pseudoduganella sp., assembly GCA_039593645.1. Taxonomy (GTDB): domain Bacteria; phylum Pseudomonadota; class Gammaproteobacteria; order Burkholderiales; family Burkholderiaceae_D; genus Rugamonas. The sequence goes on along the minus strand of JBCNOX010000017.1, from coordinate 5,363 downwards.
AGTAGAGCGATGTGGCCATTCACGGGCAAACCAATTCGATGAAAAGTTTAGTACGATTTACATCGAACTTCGCTGTGAGCCGACGCGCTATCTGGCCTTCCTTAAGGCGGCGGGCCTGCTTCATTGCGGCGTTCAGCCAACCCATCTGCTGCTGACTTCGGAATATGCCGGTCTGCACAATACTGGCGGCATTGGCACGTTCGTCGCTGAGCAGCGGTTGACGTATGGCATGGATAACACCTTGTGTCTTTTTGTCGGGCGTCAGGATGGAATTGATGACGAGTTATTCCAGCGCCTCGAACTCATTAGGCCGCAGCACTTGGTTGACCAGGTGGATCTGGCGCTGCCTGTTGAGGATCTTGTTCTCAAGGCCACGCTTCAGTTGCTGTTCTATTTCCCGAATCTTACCAAGATTGAATATGCCGATTACCAGGGAATGGGCTGTCGACTTGCTCAAGCTAAGCGTGCCAGCCTGCTACCGCCATCGGTACACTTGATTGTCCATTGTCATGGTTCGACCCACTATCTGGAAAACGCCAACCAGACTTGGTTCGGGTTGTCGCATTTCCAAGTGGCTGAACGAGAAAAAATCTCCATCGAGAATGCGGATCGCATTGTGTTCCCTACAGCGTTCTTGCATGATCTCTATCGCGAAACCGGGATTGAGATGAGCGATGAACAGGTTGTCCGGCTACGCTATCCCTACCACTTCGAAGAAGTCGAGGTCGAGCGTACAGAACCGGTCGATACCATCATATTCTTCGGCAAACGTTCTGCCATGAAAGGTTATTCCTTATTCCTTGGTGCGCTTGCGGCGGACGAGGGGCAGCTTGCCAAGCTTGGAGTCAAGCGTGTCGTGTTCATTGGTCCAAAAGTCAAAGAGGTACCGGAAGACTTGGCGCGCTTGAATTCGGTCCGCTCTCAATTTGAGGTGATCGAATACACCTCGCTGAGCCGCGACGAAGCCATGGATAAGCTCGGTAGCTATGCAAATAATGCGTTCTGCGTCATGCCCTATCTTGGCGACAATCATCCATATGCAATGCTTGACGTCACGTTCGCAGGGGTGTTGCCATTGATGCTGCGTGCCGGCGGCGTCGGCGAGATGTACTCTGAGCCGTTTGATCGCGTCCTACTTGCAGACCCGACCGAGGTTTCGTTGTTGGCAGCCATGCGGAAACTAACCAAATTACCGGTTGATGAGCGTCAGCGCCTGCGCGTCAATTTCCTGTCCAATATGATGGACACGCAAGCGGCAATTAACGAGGCCGTTGAAGAGTTTGGCGAATCTCGACTTTCTGCCACGGTTCAGCTTCCGGCTGGAAACGCCACTGTCATAGTTCCAGTATTCAATACTGAACTACGTTTCATCAGCGATCTGATCTTTGGTCTGAATAATCAGAGCAAGTCTCCGGCCGAAGTGATTTTTATTGACGATGCTTCGAAGCCCGGCTACGCAAATCAGCTTGAGGAACTGCTGCAACGCGAGATGCGTCTGCCGTATCGCATCATCAGTCATCCTGAGAACAAAGGTTTAGCAGGGGCCAGAAATACTGGTCTCCATGCGGCAAATACCGAGTACGTCATCAACGTTGACTCGGACGACGTTCCATTGAACGACTTCGTCCGTAACATCGTTCGCAGACTCGACGCGGAGCCGCGCTGTGCCGCGGCAGTACCTTACCTGAAAGCATTCGACGAAGAAGCTGATTTTAATGAGCAGGTGTTCGGCGGCTATATATACCGCCCATTCGGGCAGGGTGTCATCATTTCACAGCTCAACAACCACCTTGGGCACGCAAATTCCGGCTATCGCACAAGCGTAGTTCGTGAGCTTGGTGGATGGGATGCCAGTGAAAAATCGATGTGGGAAGATTGGGCCCTATTCCTCAAGCTGACATCGTCTGGTCAACGGATTGGAATAATCCCACAGGCTGACTGCTTATATCGCGTGCGCAAGCAATCGATGCTGCGCACATATAAGGCGTGGCCGGCCATGCGGCGCTTGGCGCGCAACATGAATGGGTTGCCGCGCTTCGAAAGCTTCCGGCTGCAAGCCTTGATGCACAACTTGCGTGAGCACGAAGAAGCTTTGCGCGCAGAAATTGCCCGTCTCAACTCGGAAGTGCATTCAATTAATACAGTACTTTGCCAAACGGGCGATGCAGGACATGCATTGCGCATACAGAATGCAGCCCTATCGGCGGAATTAAATCGAGCTTCGGTCAGAGCTGCACGCGCCATTAGTAACCGCCTGGCGCGCGTTCCCTTCGTATTTGCCGTCGCACGTGGTATCGGCGCGGCAGCGTGGAAGACGGCAAGGCGCCTGCGAAATCTGACGGGCACTAAATAAAACAGGGACAAGGCGTTATGGGACTGCAGGTGGAGAACTCGGTATGAGTAGTATCAGCAGAATGAGCATTCCCTCACTGACAGGGTTGCGTTGCGCAGTCTTAGGAGCAGGCGGCTTTATCGGTACCAATCTTTGCCGTGCACTGGTGGAGCAAGGCGCCACGGTGCGAGCGTTTGGTCGCCGCCAGAGCTTCCCGGACGCGCTGCATGGCTGCGACTGGATACCCGGAGACTTCGCCGATCCCACCAGCGTTGCCGCAGCTGTCGCCGGCTGTGAGGTGGTCTTCCACCTGGTAAACGCAACTACACCCGCTAGCGCCAACGTGGATAAGCTGGCCGACTTGAACGCCAATGTCGCCAGTACCTTGCGACTGCTGGAAACTTGTCGCGAATCCGGGGTGGCCAGGGTTGTTTTTGTTTCGTCGGGGGGGACAATCTATGGAATTCCCGATGTGGTACCAACCCCGGAAACGGCACGAACCAATCCGATTACCGCTTACGGCATCAGTAAACTCGCGATTGAGAAATACCTTGGTCTGTACGAATATCTGTATGGAATGCAATACCGTGTACTGCGAGTGGCAAATCCATTCGGTCCTTTCCAAACGGCATTAAAGAACCAGGGGGTTATCGCTGCTTTTCTGCGTGAGGCCATGGAGGGCAAACCGATCGAAATGTGGGGGGATGGGAGTGTGATCCGCGACTACATATTTGTTGACGACGTTGTTGATGCATTGATGCTTGCGGCACGACATGAAGGGGGCGGCCGCATCTTCAACATCGGAAGTGGCGAGGGGCGGACTTTGAATGAAATTGTCGCGTCGATTGATCGCCTGCTGGGCGAAAGGAACCCAGTGGACCATCGCCCGGGCCGACCGGTTGATGTGCCAGTCAGCATACTTGATACGAGCTTTGCTGCAAGCGATTTAGGGTGGCATCCGCATACCGCATTTGAAGTCGGGTTGCAGACGACGATTGAATGGATGCGCTCGGTAAGTACCCATTGAATCAAGTCACATATCAAATGCGGCCTCGCTCAAAATGCAGTGCACTTTCGCGAGTTATCCCACGAGTATTTAATCGAAAGCGCTAACGAATATTTTGCTTGAGGCCCCGTCGCGGCTTTCCCAGATAATCATCGCATCTCCCGCGGAACCAAATGCGATTTGAGGGTTCGAAGCGTTGCCGCTATCTCCATGAACCCTCGCATCTTCCCACCCTCGGGAAGGAATAAATCGCCTTGAGTACACTTTGGTATTGCCACCTTCAGTCACAAGCCACACAACCACAACATTTCCATCCCTGTCGACTGCAATTTGTGGCGAATCGGATCCGTTATATTTGGTGTCGGTTGCCATGATTTTCGCAGTTTCCCAGCCCGTTGCAGCGGTGTAGCGATTGGCAAGCACCGGGGATGTGCCGTCAACGCTTTGGCTCCAGACAACGGTTACGTTGCCGAACGAATCAACGACCATTTGCGGAGCTGAGGCATCTCCCGAATTATCAGAGATGACCGAATCGGTATCAAACGGCGGTGGACCGGATGGTGAAAATCTCTGCGCGTGCACTCGCCTACCCGCTGCATCAGTTTGCAACCACACAAAGGTTGCGTTTCCTGCTTCATCGGTTACGATTTGCGGGAAACGAGCTTCAGTGAGGAACGCAGAATAAAACGACACGTCTACCCATCGGCCCTCTAGCGTGTACCGTCTTGCGTGAGCACTGATGCCAGGGGCGCCCCACGCGATGTTTTGAATTGTATAGGCCGCAAACGCCTCGCCCGACTTGTTCAGTGAGGCATTGGGACGGTCTGACCTACTTTGATTAAAGTCTACTGTGGTTAGCGCGTTCCAGCCTTGTCCGACGTTGAACGTTCTTGATTGAATCTTCGTTACGCTACCCGTGAATTCGCTCCAAACAGCAAGTGCTTTGCCAGCGTGGTCTGTGCTGATTGATACTGGATCGTTGATTAGGCCCCAGGAGGCGATGTATCCAGAATCGATTCGTTGTGGCGTATCCCATCCTGATCCTACGGTGTACATGCTGGAATAAAAGCCGCGGCAGCAAGTGTCAGTCTTGGCCATACCGCGAGAACGTGGTTGTCGTCGATGTGTGCAACCTGAATGCGACCTACATCACCCGAGGCGCCGGGCAATAGATCCGGAATGCCCCATCCCTTTTCTCGAGTATAGCGGTTGAAATGGATGGCTCCACTTGAACCGTCATTCTGGCGCCAAGCTGCTACGGCGTTTCCATTGCTGTCGACCGAAATGTGGGGCTTGCTAGAACTGGCGGATACATCGATTGGAACGGCGTTGCCCCACTCCCTTTCCGTCGCTGTCGTAAAGCTTAGCAATCGTGTGCCAGAAAGTGTTTCCCCGGACTTTCCTTTTAGGCCAACCGCGTTGAATGAGTATGTCGTGGCACGAGCCAGCCGTTGCGGAAGGGTGACCGTCAGCTTGTTCCCAGCGACAGCGACGTTTGTCGAAATGTTGCCGCTCGCATTCTGTAGGACTAGTTTTTCAGGGATTACTGTGGATGGATCAAGCTCACGATCAAATACGATTTCGATTGGCCCATTCCGGTTTGCGTTATTCGATGCATCACCGGGCGTACGATTAGCGACTTTTAGCTCGCCCAATGTTGCAGGTGAAGCAGGTTCCTGACTGCCAGACGAACCTCCGCAACCCACGACCAACAGGGAAATGACGGACGCTAGAAGAAGGTGCGTTTTTTTTACTGCCGATTTCGATTTGTCCATGACTGACCGGTATCAAATTGCTTTGCTGAGTTCGGGGAAAGCCTCCCAATTCCGATGCAAGCTATAAGTAGGGGGAGGCGGCAGCGAGACAATGCTTCTGTTTTGGTTAGCCCACCGGGCCGATGACCTGATCGGTTAATTTGTAGCCACGTCTATAGTTAGTCTTCGCCTTACGCCGCCTGATTTTGACGAAGCATCCGGCCAACCGAGGCCGGGGTGCGATTGTCGAGCGCAGAGTGCGGACGCTCAT
>JBCNOX010000169.1:0-9432 GCA_039593645.1 Pseudoduganella sp. | reverse complement strand
GTCGGGAGTACAACGAGGAACGGCCGCACAGTACGCTGAGGAATCTGACACCGAAGCAGTTTGCGGAAGGGTTATTAACCGTGGACTCCAGTTCGGGGCCGTACTAAATTGGGGAGCAGGTCAGTTGCAAGCTGCCTGGTTGCGCGGCATCGAGTTGGCGCACGCGCTTCCTCACCCGTTCGCGCGCCTTCCGCAGCAGCGAGCGCGCCACTTTGCGCGCATCCTTGTCCCAGGGCTGTATGCGTGCCGGATCGCGCCACAGTCGCTCTCCGCTCCACAACTCCAGTTCATCGAACAGAGCTTTACAGCGCGAACCTTGCAGCAAGTGCCGGACGTGCGCATGCTGCTTCGTCGCCAGCTCGCGTGCCATCGCTTCGACCGGCTGCGACGAGCCGCCCAGGCCGGGCAAAGTGGACTCCAGGAAGACATCCCAGTTGCGTGCCAAGCCCAGTTCCACACCGAACCAGCGCAGCTTGCCGGCAGTGCCCTCCGGCATGGGGTCCCAGGACTCCGTTGCCGACAGGAGCGCGCGCAGGCGACGCACGCCAATGCGCATCTGGTGCAGGCTCTCGACATCGCCCGCCAGCACGCCAGGCAGGTTGCCGCGCACCTGCGCCAGGCAATTGCGCGAGATGGCCTCGAACGCCTCCCCGAACCGAGCACTGTGCCGAATGTCGAGCGGCGCCGCAGCGACGGCATTGGCGAACAGGGTCGAATGGGAATTCATCCGGCCAGTATAGGCCGATCGGGGAATGATAAGATTTCGGTATGACAGTCCGCATCGAACCAAGCTGGAAAGCCCAACTGGAACAAGAATTCGCGCAGCCCTACTGGGAAGCGCTCACCAGCTTTGTGCGCACGGAGTACGCCGAACGCCAGTGCTTCCCCGCAGGCCGCAATATCTTCCGCGCCTTCGACCTGACGCCATTCGATGAGGTAAAGGTGGTCATCCTCGGCCAGGACCCTTACCACACGCCCGGCGCAGCGATGGGCTTCTGCTTCTCGGTCCCCGACGGCAACCGCCCGCAACCGAGCCTGCAGAACATCTTCCAGGAACTGTATGCCGACCTTGGCGTGGCACGCCAGCGCACCGATCTTTCCGACTGGGCCGGCCAGGGCGTGTTCCTGTTGAACAGCGTATTGACAGTGCGCGCCCGCGAAGCCGGTTCGCACGCCGGCAAGGGCTGGGAGAACTTCACCGACAGCGCCATCAAGCGCCTGTCGGCTGGCCGCGAAGGCCTGGTCTTCATCCTGTGGGGCAGCTACGCCATCGCCAAGCGCGCGCTGATCGACCCGCGCAAGCACATGGTCATCACTTCGCCGCACCCGTCGCCGTTCTCGGCGCACAAAGGCTTCTTCGGCAGCCGCCCGTTCTCGCGCGCCAATGCCTACCTGGCGCAGCAGGGTAAAACGCCGATCAACTGGGCTTGAGCGTGTCGAGCAAGGCTTACGTGACAACGGCTTGCTGCACCTCGCGGCTCACCGCTGGATCGCCATCCAGTAATCTCGTGCCTCAATGCGTGGTGCGCTTGCCGTAGCAGAGGGTGTAGAGCTGGGTGCGCAAGTCGCTGAATTCTTCATCGAGCTGAAGGTCGCTGATGGAACCGGCGCCGCCAAAATAGTGCAGGATCTCTCCCTTGGCAGCCGAGCAATCGAAGGCGCTCAGCGTACGCGCACGGTGCAGCAGGCGGGCCCAGTCTTCCTGGCGGCCTTGCGCCAGCTTGACTTCCATGCGCTGCACGATGGCAGACAGTTGCTCTCGTTCGTTCATAGGTCATTCTCCGTAAGTTAATCGGTTGAATCCACCTTTTGAGCTTCTGGTCTTGCCTGCAGACCGGGCCCTTGTGGGGCAGGTCGCGCATGCGTAAGCATACCCTGTTTCCGGCTGATATGATTCTTTATCTGTAAACGGAGACTTGCGTAATGAAGTTCGATCTCGAAAAACTCAATCAACTCACTCACAACAACCTGACCGGCCACCTTGGTGTGCGTGTCACGGGCGCGTCCGAAGGCGAATTGCAGGCCGAAATCGACATCGCCCAGCATCATCTGGCCCCGAACGGCTACCTGCACGCAGGCACCGTGGTTACCCTGGCCGATACTGCCTGCGGCTTCGGCTGCATTGCCAACCTGCCGGAAGGCGCCCAGAATTTCACTACCATCGAATTGAAGTCGAACCACCTTGGCACCGCACGCGAAGGCACGATCGCCGTCGCCGCACGCATGGTGCATGGCGGCCGCACGACGCAAGTGTGGGACGCAACGGTGACCAACAAGTCGACCGGCAAAGCGATCGCCCTGTTCCGTTGCACGCAGATGATCTTGTATCCGAAGGGCTAGGCCCGGGACAGAATCAGCCCTTCAGGGCTTTTTCGAGCAGCGAATGGAGGGCCGGGAACTCCGGCTTGCCCACGTAGCGCTTGATGATATTGCCGTCCTTGTCGATGACAAAGGTGGTTGGCGTCATGGTGACGTCGCCGTAGGCTTTGGCGGCGTCGCCCGTCACGTCCAGCGCCACTTTGAATGGCAGTTGGCGGGTTTCGGTGAAGTTGACCACGTAGTTGGGCGCGTCGTACTTCATCGCCACGGCGATGAATTCCAGGCCCTGGCCCTTGTACTTGTTGTACGTTTCGACCATTTCCGGCATCTCGGCCACGCAGGTGGTGCACGAGGTGGCCCAGAAATTGACCATCACGACCTTGCCCTTCAGGCTTTCAGGCGTGATTTTTTCCCCTTTGATGCCGAGGAAAGTGACCGCAGGGGCGGCTTGATGCTTGTTCAGCGACTGGTAAGTCGTGAAGCCGATGCCGGCGATGACGGCAAGCGCAATCGCCGGTTTGATCCACACCCTGGAGCCTGTACTCATGATGTTTCTTTAGCCTTGGGAAGCCTGCTGGGACGGCTGGTATTGCTTGACGTCGTCCTCGCTGATGTACTCGAATACCTTGACGACCTTGGTCACGCCGGCCACGCCGCGCGCGATATCGGCCGCCTGCGCACCTTCACGCTGGGTCACGCGGCCCATCAGGAATACGGCGCCCTTCTCGGTAACGACCTTGAAGGTGTTGGCGGAAATATCCTTGGCATCAGCCAGGCTCAGTTTGACCTTGGACGTGATCAGCGCATCGTTGGAGCGCGAGGTGTAGCTGGACGAGAAGCCCACTTCCAGCTCATTGGTCACGTTCAGCACGCCGTCGATGGCGCGCACTTCGCGTTCCACCTTGGCCTTGGTCTCGTCATCAGGCACTTCGCCGGTCAGCAGCACGCGGCGGTTAAAGCTGTTCACGTTGACGTGGGCGCTCTTGCCGGCGATGTTAGGCATCTTCACCTCGGCCTTGACCACGATCGACTTGTCCTCGGTCTGCGCGCCCAGGGTGCGGCGATCCGACGCCGCCAGGGTGCCGGCAACCGCGCCGCCCACGAGAATCGGGGCGCAAGCGGACAGGGTAGTGCTCGCCAGGACCGCGGCCATCACGGCCAGCGAAAGTGGACGGGCTTTATTCATTTACATCTCCTCCGAACAGGGCGACATCGATGCCGTCGCAAATGCAATGGATGGTCACCAGGTGGACTTCCTGGATACGGGCGGTACGGTCTGCCGGCACGCAGATATGCACGTCGGCATCGGTCAGCATCTTGCCGATCGCGCCGCCGCCTTTGCCGGTCAGTGCCACTACGCGCATCTCGCGTTCCAGCGCCGCCTCGATTGCAGCCATCACGTTGGCCGAATTGCCCGAGGTGGAAATCGCCAGCAGGATGTCGCCAGCCTGGCCGAATGCCTGCACCTGCTTGGAGAAGATCTCGCGGTAGCTGTAGTCGTTGGCCACAGCGGTCAGGATGGAGGTGTCGGTTGCCAGCGAAATGGCCGGCAGCGGGAAGCGTTCACGCTCGAAACGGCCCACCAGCTCCGCGGCGAAGTGCTGGGCGTCGGCCGCCGAGCCGCCGTTACCGCAGGCCAGGATCTTGTTGCCGTTCGAGAGGGCAGAAAACATCAGGTCCACAGCTTGCGCGATAGGCTGCGCCAGGACGGTCGCGGACTGGATCTTGATTTCGGCACTTTCGTGGAAGTGCGAGAGGATGCGTTGATTGGTCATAGTGTGCGTAATTATAGTGCAGTGGCTTGGCCGCCCTCACAAGCGCTGTTAAAAATGCTTACATTTGATCAATGATAGCGTTGCGCAGCCAATTAATACGGTCGCCGTCGATGGCCACCACGTCGATGCGGCATGGTGGCATTTTGGCAAAACGCAGCAAGTAGAATTTTGCGGCACGCAGGATACGCAGCTGCTTGGCGGGAGAAATGCTGGCGGCGGCGCCGCCGTAGCGGTGATTATTGCGTTCCCGGACTTCGATGAACACCAGGTGCTCGCCATCGCGCATGATCAGGTCCAGTTCCCCAGTCTTGCACAGGAAATTGCGTTCGACCAGCTGAAGTCCCTGCTGCTGGAGGTAAGCCAGGGCCCGGTCTTCGCCGCCCCGGCCGATCTCCTGGAGTTCGGTGCGGGGCATGCGTTTTCCCTATTGGCCGACCGGCACCGGCACGCCGTTGCGATATTCGGCCGGCACCTCGACCCGCTCGAACCAGGACGGCCCGGTGCCGAAATCGATGGTCAGCTGCCCGGTCACGCCGTCGAGCTGGAAGCGGCGCTGCGGCTGGAGGGCGATCTCGCGTGCGATGCGGAAGGCATCGATACCGAGCGCATAGACCCGCTCCATGTCGGCGCTGATGCGCGCCTCGTCGCGCGGAATCGGTTGCGGATAGGTCATTACCGCCGGGTGGTCGCGCTGCACCAGCCATGGCAGGTCGAGCAGGCGCACGCCGTCCAGCTCAGCACCCGCGCGGTACATGCTGCGGCCCGGGTTCAGGGAAGAAGTGCCGTACACCGGGATATCGCCCAGCGGTGGCGCCGACAGCGCGATCTTGAGCTGGCGCAGCTGGTCCGGGTCCAGCGCCGCGAACAGCACGCCGGCCGGCTCGCTTTGCAGGCGCCCGCGCAGGGCCACCAGTTCCGCATCCTGCAGGTAGCCGTTGAGCGGCGTCAGGTCAACGCTGCGGGGGCGCAGGCCGAGGCGCTGCAACTGCGCCGACATGGCGCCGGCAATGCGCTTCTGCCAGGACGAGTTGCCGGCAATGACCAGCGCCCTGGCCGAAGGGTTCTCGCGCGCGCCCCAGTCGGCCACCTGGCGAGCCTCATCCTCGATCGACAGGCCGATTACCAGCAGCTGCGGCGGAATCTGGGGATCGCCGCGCAGTTCCGGGTGATTCAGCGCGATGGTAGGCTTTTCCACCAGCGGGCTGGTGGCGATCGCGGTGACAGCCGAACGGGCCAGCGGACCGACCACCATATCGTTCTTTTCCTGGGCGGTGACGTAGGCGGACAGCACCTCCTGCGGCGAATCGCCGGTTTCCACCAGATTGACTTCAAAGCCATGGCTGTCACGCTCCAGCGCCGCCATGAAGCCCGCACGCAAGGCGTCGGCAGCCCGGCCCAGTGCCTCCGAGCGCAGCGGCAGCAGCAGCGCGATGCGGTAAGCCTGCTTGCCGTCGGCATTTTCCGCCGGCTGAGGGACGACCTGCATGATGCCTGGCACGCGCGCCGCCTCTTCCGGCGATGGCACGGAGAAGGTTTCGACCACGACTTCCGGTTCAGGCGGCGGCGCCGGAGGCTTCGGCCGCGGCGCCTTGGCGGCGGCAGGCGGCGCACTTGTCACCGAAGTGATTGGCGCGCACAATCCCCCGGGCGCGTCGCACGGCGTGCTGCAAGCGCTGGCCAACATGGCCGTGGCAACGCCGAGTATCAGTGTTTTGATATTTTTAAACAGCATCCTTCCCCCAATGACAGCACAAGATTCCAGCCCTCTCGCCAGTTTACCAATCCTCGGCGAGACCGCCCATCAGAATTATCCTACGGCAACTTTATACGTGGTGGCTACACCAATTGGCAACGTTACCGACATTAGCCTGCGGGCCTTGCATGTGCTGTCCCTGGTCGACGCAGTCGCTTGCGAAGATACCCGCAACACCGCGCAGCTGATGAACCGCTTCGGCCTGCACAAGCCCCTGATCGCGGCCCACATGCATAACGAGCGCGAAGCGGCGGAAGGCCTGATTGCAAGGCTGCAGGCTGGTGAACGCATCGCCCTGGTGTCGGATGCCGGCACGCCCGCAGTGTCCGACCCTGGCGCCCGCATCGTGGACGCGGTGCGGGCGGCCGGCCTGCGCGTGGTGCCCCTGCCGGGTGCCTCAGCCGCTGTTGCAGCGCTGTCGGCCAGCGGCCTGGTGAACGACCAGTTCCACTTTGTTGGGTTTTTGCCATCGAAAGCCAAGCAGCGCGAAGTCGTGCTGCAGGGATTGGTGGCCGCGCCAGCCACCCTGGTGTTCTACGAAGCCCCGCACCGCATTGTCGAGTGCGCCCAAGCCCTGGCCGACGCCTTCGGCGCCGAGCGCCAGGTCGTCTTCGCCCGCGAAGTGACCAAGCTGTTCGAGCAAATCCACCGCTGCCCGCTGGGCGAAGCGGTGGCCTGGCTCAAATCCGACGCCAACCATGAAAAAGGCGAGTTCGTAGTGCTGGTCGAAGGCGCCCCGCCCGCCGAAGAAGGCCACGACGCCGAAACCGACCGCATCCTACAGATCCTGCTGGCAGAATTGCCAGTCAAACAAGCCGCCGCCCTCGCCGCCCAGATCACCGGCAAGAAAAAGAACGCCCTTTACGACCGCGCCCTCGAGCTCAAGCAATAAAAAAATAAATGGGGACGTACCCCATTTAAAAAGAAACTCTTAAATGGGGTACGTCCCCATTTATTTTTTACCATTTGCAGCCGCTGTCTTTCTTGTCCATCATCAGGTAGAGCGGGGCCAGCAGGCCGCCGGGGATGCCGTCCTTGCAGTTGGGGCGGGCCGCGTTCTGGATTTGCCGGGCCAGCTTCTCGTCGCGGGTTTCGCGCAGTTTTGGTGGGGATGCGTCGAGCTCGCCTGCAATGTCGCGGGCAGCCGCTTTGGCGGCCTCACGGTCGAAGTGCGGTGCGGGCCCGGCCCCGGACTCGGCGGGACGCAGGACCAGCGTGGACTCCTTCGCCGGCTGGACTTCCAGCCCGGCATCTTCCTTTGAACGGTTCTTGCGCTGCTCGGTACGAGGCGGCTGGCGGCGCGGTTCGGCGGCTGCAACACGCTCCGGCTTGCTTTCGACTTCAGGCGCGGGCTCTGGCGGCGCGGGCGGCGCAACTATCCTCACTTCCACCTGCGTCAGCCAGGTGCGCGGATCGGCCACCTGGCGCGGTTCCGGCAGGCGCACCAACAGCACCGCCGCCAGGTGCAGTAACAAAGAAATAACGATACCGGCTGCAATACGCCATCGCGGCGTTCGATAAGGCATCAAAACTCTCCAACTTTTAAATTGGGGGTTGACGATCCCCAACCCAGCTTGTATTATCTTGCTTCTTCGGAGTGTAGCGCAGCCCGGTAGCGCATCTGCTTTGGGAGCAGAGGGTCCAAGGTTCGAATCCTTGTACTCCGACCAAGTTTCAGAAAAAAGACCTGCATTCGTGCAGGTCTTTTTTTTTCTGCATTAGGATCAGAGCCATGTACACCTGCCCTTGCTGCGGATATGCCACTTTCGCCGGCGCGCCCGGCTCACTTGCAGCGTGCCCCGTCTGCGACTGGCACGACGACCTGCCGCAACTCTACTCCCCCTTCCTGGCCAGCGGCGCAAACGTGCACAGCCTGGCTGAAGCCCAGGTACGTTTCGTGCAGTTCGGCCACGCGGAGGCTGGCGCTGGGCATGTGCGCGATCCGCACTGGTTCCCCCTGTGGCAGCAGAAAGCGGATATTCCCGACGGCGAGGCGATCGCCGGCGCCACCACTTACGATTTGTACTATTGGCTGCGTACCCCGCGTGCCTCCGTGCCCGAGCAACCGGTCGGCCTGCGCCGCGTGCGCAACCGCATCATCGAATACCTGGAACTGGCCAGCTCCTTCGACGCGCAGCGGCAGCTGCAAGCTTCCGCGCCGGCCATGTCGGCGGCCGACGAAGTACTGAATCAATGGGAAGACTGGGTAACGCCGGACTGGAAGCAGCATTTCACCGAACCAGTCTTCTCGGCGGAGGAGCGCAACGGCATCGCGCAGTTCGCGCGCACGTGGAGTGAAATCGCCGATGGCGCGCCGCATCCCCTGCCGCGGCTTGAAACCTTGTTTGCAACGCCTAACTGGCAGGCCTTGCAGCGCGCAGCGGCCACGCTGCTGGCAGTATTCCTGCTGCGCGGCCGTTCGGACGAAACTTAGTTGTCGATGCGTCAGCCGGCGCGCTTGGCGGCAATCGCATTGCCCGCGCGGCTGGCGGCCTTGCGACCCAGGAAGTTGGAGATAAATTGGCCGGCGTCGACCACCTTGTCCAAGTCCACGCCGGTTTCAATGCCGAGGCCATTCATCATGTAGATCACGTCTTCCGTGGCCACGTTGCCGGTAGCGCCCTTGGCATAAGGGCAGCCGCCCAGGCCAGACACGGACGAATGGAAGATCTCAATCCCCAGCTCCATCGAAGCGTAGATATTCGCCAGCGCCTGGCCGTAAGTGTCGTGGAAGTGGCCAGCCAGCGAATTGGCACGGAACTCCCTGATCGCGCGTTCCATCACAGCCTGCGTCTTGCGCGGGGTCGACACGCCGATAGTGTCGGCAATATCGATCTCGTCGCAACCCAGGTCGCGCATGCGGCCCACTACGTAAGCGACGGAATCCAGCGGCACTTCGCCCTGGTATGGGCAGCCGAACGCGGTGCTGACCGAGGCGCGCAGGCGCAGTCCGGCATCCTTGGCAGCCTTTGCAACCGGGTAGAAACGCTCGATCGATTCCGCGATCGAGCAGTTGATGTTCTTCTGCGAGAACGCTTCCGACGCGGCGCCGAAAATCACGACCTCGTTCGCGCCGGCCGCCAGCGCGGCTTCGAAGCCTTGCATATTCGGCGTCAGCGCGGAGTAGATCACTCCCGGCTTGCGGGTAATGCCCGCCATGACTTCTTTCGACGTGGCCATCTGCGGCACCCACTTCGGCGACACGAAGGAAGCCGCTTCGATATTCGGGAAGCCCGCTTCCGTCAGGCGGTTCACCAGTTCAATCTTCACCTCGGCCGGCACGTCGCCTTTTTCATTCTGCAGGCCGTCGCGCGGACCCACTTCAACAATCTTGACCTTCTTTGGCAAACTCATTTCAGTATCCTTTTTCGCGATTGATAACGTCGGCGACCTGCTCACCGCGCATGTGCTGGCGCATCTTGCCAACCATCTGCTCAACGCTTTCGCGGCGCAGCGTCAGTGCGGAAATATGCGGGGTGATCGTAATGCGCGGCTCCTGCCAGAACGGATGCTGCGCCGGCAGCGGCTCATTGCGGAACACGTCCAGTGTGGCGCCGGCGACCTGGCCGGATTTGATCAGCGACA
>JBCNOX010000168.1:0-9477 GCA_039593645.1 Pseudoduganella sp. | reverse complement strand
CCGTTTTCGCGCGCCCTGATGCGCGAGAACACCGTCACCGTGGACGACCTGATCTACCCGGTCTTCGTGGTGGAAGGCGCCAACCGCCGCGATCCGGTGACGACCATGCCGGGTGTCGACCGCATCTCGATCGACAACCTGCTGAAGGTGGCCGAAGAGTGCGTGAAGCTGGGCATTCCTGTGCTGTCGCTGTTCCCGAATATCGACCCGTCGCTGAAGACCAATGACGGTGTGGAAGCCACCAACCCGGAAGGCCTGATCCCGCGCGCCGTGCGCGAGCTGAAGAAGAATTTCCCTGAGCTGGGCATCATGACCGACGTGGCGCTGGACCCTTACACCAGCCACGGCCAGGACGGCACCGTCGACGAAAAAGGCTCGATCCTGAACGATGAAACCACCGAGATGCTGGTGCGCCAGGCACTGTGCCAGGCCGAAGCCGGCGTCGACATCGTCGGCCCGTCCGACATGATGGACGGCCGCATCGGCGTGATGCGCCAGGCGCTGGAAGACAAGGGACTGATCCACACCCGCATCATGGCCTACTCAGCGAAATACGCTTCCGCCTTCTACGGCCCGTTCCGCGATGCGGTCGGTTCGGCAGCGGCGCTGGGCAAGGCCGACAAGTTCACCTACCAGATGGACCCTGCCAACACCGACGAAGCCCTGCGCGAAGTGGCGCTGGACATCGCCGAAGGCGCCGACATGGTGATGGTCAAGCCAGGCATGCCTTACCTGGACATCGTGCGCCGTGTGAAGGATGAATTCAAGGTGCCGACCTACGCCTACCAGGTGTCGGGCGAGTACGCCATGCTGAAGGCCGCCGCGCTGAACGGCTGGCTCGATCACGACAAGGTGATGATGGAATCGATGATGGCCTTCAAGCGCGCCGGCGCCGACGGCGTCCTCACCTACTTCTCGCTCGACATCGCACGCAAGCTCAAGGGCTTGTAAAAGCAAAGGGCCGCTTGAAGCGGCCCTTGCTCATTAAATGGGGTACGTCCCCATTTTTCAGGCCGGCATATGATGCGCGCTGTCGTGCCGGTTCTTCAGCACTTGCGGGGCCAGCGAGCCGACGGCCATGCCGACGAAAGCCGCCAGCAGGCCGGCCAGTTGACCAGGGAAGCTGGCCGCCAGCTCTTCGCCGCCGATCTGCGGGAAGAACAGGACCCAGGTCGCAATGCCGCAGGCGACCGACAGGATGGCGCCCTGGGTGGTGGCGCGCTTCCAGTACAAGCCCATCAGCAGCGGCACGAAGGCGGCCACCAGCGTTACCTGGTAAGCGGTCGACACCAGTTCGTAGATCGAAGTGCCCTTCATGGCGATGGCGTACGCCAGCACAGTCGCAGCGAACACCACGATGGTGGCGCGCATCGCGAACAGCTGCTGCTTGTCGGACATGCCAGGGCGCAGGTTCTTCAGGATATTCTCGGTGAAGCTGGTCGATGGCGCCAGCAAGGTCGCCGACGAGGTCGACTTGATCGCCGACAGCAGCGCGCCGAAGAACAGGATCTGCATCACCAGCGGCATCTTGGTCAGCACGAAGGTCGGCAACAGGCGCTGGTAATCGTTCTTGGCCATTTCCAGGCCGCCCTCGCCCATCACGATCACGGCGCAGGCCACGATGAACATCGGCACGGCGGCGAACACAATATAGCTGGCGCCGCCGATCACGGCGCCGGTGCGGGCGGTCGGCGCATCCTTGGCCGACATCACGCGCTGGAACACGTCCTGCTGCGGAATCGAGCCCAGCATCATGGTCACGGCGGCGCCCACGAAGAAAGCGATGTCGGTGAAGCCGGTCGGCGGCAGGAAGTTCCACAGCTGCTTTTCGGTCGCCATCGCAAACACCTTGCCGGTGCCGCCGGCCAGGTCGGCCGAGAAGATGGCGATAATGGACAGGCCTACCACCAGCACGATCATCTGGATGAAGTCGGTCCATGCCACGGCCAGGAAGCCGCCAATCACCACATAAATCAACACGGCCAGGGTGCCGACGATCATGCCCGTGGTTTCCGACATGGCGCCGTTGGTCAGCACGGTGAATACCAGGCCCAGGGCAGTGATCTGTGCCGCCACCCAGCCGAGGTAGGAAATGATGATGGCCACCGAGCAGAACACTTCGATACCCTTGCCGTAGCGCTGGCGATAGAAGTCGCCGATGGTCAGCAGGTTGAGCTTGTACAGGCGGGCCGCGAAGAACATGCCGACCAGGATCAGGCAGGTGCCGGCGCCGAACGGGTCTTCCACGATGGCATTCAGGCCGCCCTGCACGAACTTGGCAGGGATGCCCATCACGGTTTCCGCGCCAAACCAGGTGGCGAACGTGGTCGTGATCACCATGATCAGGGGCAGGCTGCGGCCGGCCACCGCGAAGTCGGTCGTGTTCTTGATGCGGGTACCGGCCCATGCGCCGAGGGCCAGGGTGCCCAGCAGGTACAGCACAACAAAGGAAATCAGGGTGATGTTCATCGCGGCGAAAACTCCGGCTCCAGTCGGCAAATTCGGCGATTATAGCGGCAAGAACCCTGCCACTTTCAAGAATTTTTGCAACGTTGTTGCCTTATCGCACTTTCCCATAATTCGGCCAGAACTCGAGCAGCAGGAAGGCTTGCAGCTCCTTTTCGTCTTCCTTGCGCGCGCTCATGGGCACGTTGCGGCCGAGGCGGTGCGATTCCCAGATGAAGTCGCCCGGCTTTTCCTTGCGGATCATCTCGATCATCTTCTTCACGATTGCCGTTTCGATATCTTTTTCCGAGCCCTGGTCGACGTGCACTTGCTGCTGCCAAGTGCGCTTGAAGTTGGTGCTGAAGCCACGGAACTTGATATCGGCGCCATTGAAGGTCTGGTTGACGATCTGGAACACGCCGCCGGTATCGTTGCGCTCGCCATTCGCGTTGCGGCCCTGCGCCCCCATGATATTGGCCAGGGCGCGCGCCTTGCCGGTGGCCCCGGCGTCTTCTTCCTGCGCCGGCTGCTGCGAATCCGCACCCTGGCGCGCGCGGCGTCGCTGCTCGATCAGGGCAGCCATGTCGGGCACGGTGTCGGGTACCGGCGTCAGCTTGGCCTGCTCGGGCGGCACAATCTTTTCCTGCGGCTTGATGACCTCGGTGATCGCATTCTTGTTTGGCGGCAGGTAGGCGCGCGAGGAGCGCGGGGTTTCCTTGGACGGCTTGGCCTTCGGCTGCGGCTTGGGCTTGGGCTGGGGCGCCGGCTTGCCCGGCGTGATATAGACCATTTCGCCGGCTTTGGACGGCGGCGTAATGTCGATCTTTTCCTTGGGCTTGACGAAATAGATCAGTACCACCAGCAAGTGCAGGCCGATGGTGAAAGCAATACCCCAGCGATTCGGCTTGCTTGCACCATATTCGGGCACCTTGTCCTGCGGCCAGGGCTGGCCGCAAGTCGGGCAGGTATGCCCGTCATGGGCCGCGAGTTCGGCGTGGGAATGGGTGTACTGGTGCAAGATATTGGCTTTTTACTGAAGATGCTGGGGTGGAAGCTTACCGATTTTCGCCCTTGACGAATGTTACAGGTTGTAAGCGCCGCCCCGCATATTATCAGTGTTTGGCCGCTTTGATGGCCCTCAGCTCGACCGGCTGCGCGGGTTCCGTTGCAGAACCGTCATCGATGTCGCCATCCTTCATCGGGCCGCTGCCGGAGTATTTATCCAGGAACAGGTAGATCACCGGGGTAATGTACAAAGTGATCACCTGCGAGAACAGCAGGCCGCCGATCACTGCCAGGCCCAGCGGCTGGCGCAGTTCGGCGCCGGCGCCCAGGCCGAGCGCGATCGGCAAGGCACCCATCATGGCTGCCAGCGTGGTCATCATGATCGGACGGAAGCGCAGGATGCAGGCCTCGCGGATCGCATCCATCGGCGCCTTGCCCTCTTCCCGCTGCGCCACCAGGGCGAAGTCGATCATCATGATGGCGTTCTTCTTGACGATACCGATCAGCATCAGGATGCCGATGATGGCGATCATGGTCAGGTCCATCTTGAAGATCCACAGCGTCAGCAGCGCGCCGACCGCCGCCGACGGCAGGCCGGCCAGGATGGTCAGCGGGTGGATATAGCTTTCGTACAGCACGCCCAGCAGCACGTAGATCACGCCCAGCGCCGCCACGATCAGGATCAGCTGGCTGCTTTGCGAGTCCTGGAACACGGCCGCATCGCCGCCGTAGCTGGTGATGATCGAGGCGGGCAAGCCCATCTGCATGCCCATTTTTTCAATCTTGGCCGTGGCATTGCCCAGCGGAACATCCGGCGCCAGGTTGAAGGAAATCGTGATCGCCTGCAGCTGGCCCTGGTGGTTGACCGAGGTCGGGCCCACCGTGCGTTCGACGCTGGCAAAGCTCGACAGCTGCACCAGCTGGCCGCTGCTGTTGCGCACCGACAGCTTGGTCAGCGAATCGTCGAACTGGCGGTCTTCGGTAGCCGCTTCCAGGATCACGAAATAGCTGGCGGCCGAGGAGTAGATGGTCGACACCTGGCGCTCGCCGAAGGCCAGGTACAGCGCGGTACGCACATCGGCCAGCTTGACGCCCAGCATATTGGCCTTGTCGCGGTCGATCTTCAGTTGCGCCTGCAAGCCTTTGTTCTGCGAATCGCTGGTCACATCGCGGAAATCGGTATCGGCGCGCATCTGGTCGAGGAACTTGCCGGCCCAGTCATTCAGTGCATCCGGGCTGACCGACTGCAGCGTGTACTGGTAGCGGCTCTTCGATGGACGGCCGCCAAGCTGCAGGTTCTGCACCGGGCTCAGGTAGACCTGGATGCCGGCGATCTTTTTTGTTGCCTTGCGCAAGCTGTCCAGTACCTCGGGCATTTTCTTGCGCTCCGAACGCGGCTTGAGCACCAGGAACATGCGGCCGGTATTGCCGCCTCCGGTAAACGAGGTCACGTCCTTGACGTTCGGATCGGCCTGGATTGCCGCGGCCACCTTCTCCTGCAGTTCCAGCATGGCGGAGGTCGAGATGTCTTCGGCCGCTTCAGTATTCACGCGGATCTGGCCCAGGTCTTCCTCGGGGAAGAAGCCTTTGGGGATAGCGATGTACAGCCAGGCGGTCAGCGCGAAAGTACCCAGTGCGATGCCCAGCACCACGAAGCGGTGGTGCAAGGCCAGGTCGAGCGTGCGCGCATAGGCGTCGCGCGTGGCATGGAAGGCGCGCTCGAAGTGGCGGCCGATAAAAGTATCGTCGCCCGACGTCTCATGCGAATCGGCCGGCATGAAGCGCGAAGCCAGCATCGGCACCAGGGTCAGCGACACGATCGCCGACACCAGCACGGACAGGCCGACCACCACAGCGAATTCATGGAACATCAGGCCCATCACGCCCGGCATGAAGAAGATCGGGATGAACACCGCCACCAGCGAAATCGAAATCGAGACGATGGTGAAGCCCATTTCCTTCGATCCGACCAGGGCCGCCTGCAAGGGCTTCTTGCCTAGCTCGATATGGCGCACGATATTCTCCAGCACCACGATCGCATCGTCGACCACCAGGCCGACCGCCAGCGTGATGCCGAGCAGGGAAACGTTGTCCAGGCTGTAGCCCAGCGCATACAGCAGCGCCAGCGCGCCGAGCAGCGAGATCGGCATCGTGACGGCCGGAATGAAGGTGGCTGCCATGCGGCGCAGGAACAGGAAGATCACCAGCACCACCAGCACCACGGTCAGCGCCAGCGTCAGGTTCACGTCGTGGATTGCTTCGCGGATCGAAACCGAGCGGTCGTTGACCAGGGTAATCGACACCGATTCCGGCAGTTGGGCGCGAAAGCGCGGCAGCAGCTTGCGCACCGCATCAACCACCTGCACGGTGTTGGCGTCCGGCTGGCGTTGCACCAGCAGCACGATGGCGCGCTCGCCGTTGTAACTGCCGGCAGCCTTGATCGACTGGTAGCTGTCTTCCACCGTCGCCACTTCCTTCAGGCGCACCGGCTGGCCATTGCGGGTGGCAATGATCAGGTCGGCGAAATCGGCGGCGCGCATCAGCTGCGCGTTGCCCTGGATGGTCAGGGTCTGGCTCGGGCCGTCAATGGTGCCGAGCGGGGTGTTGGCGTTGGCGGCCCGGATGGCTGCCTGCAGCTCGTCCAGCGTCAGGTTGCGCGAGTTCAGCAGGTCGGGCTTGGCGCGCACGCGCACGGCAAAGCGTTTCTGGCCGTTGACCGAGACCTGGGCCACGCCCGGCAAGGTGGACAGGTTGGGCGCCACCAGGTTTTCCGCGTAATCGTTGAGCTCCGACAGGCTCAGCGACGGCGAAGTCATGGTGGCGAACAGCACCGGCGCATCGGCCGGGTTGACCTTGCGGTAGGACGGCAGGTCCGTCATTTCCTGCGGCAGCGAGCGCTGGGCGCGCAGCAGCGCCGCCTGCACGTCGACCGCGGCCTCGTTGACGTTGATCGATGGATCGAACTCCAGCGTCAGCGAGGTGTTGCCGAGCGTGCTGGTGGACGTGATCATCGCCAGGCCGCCGATGGTCGAGAATTGTTTTTCCAGCGGCAGCGCGACCGACGATGCCATGGTTTCCGGCGACGCGCCAGGCAGGTCGGCGCTGACGTTGATGACCGGGGTGTTGTAGCTCGGCAGTGCGGCGACGGGAATGTGGACATAGGCCAGCACCCCCGCCAGGATCAGGCTCAGCGAGAGCAGCACCACCATGATGGGGCGCCGGATACTCAGCTCGGAAAGGTTCATTCGGACTTGCCTTTCTTGTGGCCCTTGCCGTTCTGTGCAACTGCGGGTTCGGCGATGCGGACTTTGCCGCCGGGACGCAGGTTCTGCTTGCCTTCGACGATGATCTGCTCATCGCCATTCAGGCCGGTGACCGCGGCCAGCGCGCCGAAGCCGTGGATGCGTTGGAGGTTGACCACCTTGGCCGTCTGGTCAGGCGCAACGGTGTACACGAAGGTACCTTTGGTGTTCGTAATAATAGCGTTCTGCGGAACCACCAGGGCATCCTTGAGGGTGGCGACCGTCAGCCGGGTGTTGACGTACTGGCCCGGCCACAGGCGGGTGTCGGCATTGTCGAACACCGCCTTGACGCGGATCACGCCGGCCACCGGGTCGACGGTATTGTCGACAAAGCTGAGCTGGCCGTTGATCGGCTTGGCCGAATTGTTCTGGAAGGCTTGCACCGCCACCTTGCCGGCACGCTGCGCATCGAGCAAGGCCGCCAGGCTCGATTCCGGCACGGTGAAGGCGACGTTGATCGGGTTGAGCTGGGTCACCGTGGTCAGCGACGTGCTGAGCTGCACCAGGCTGCCCGGGTAGACGTTGATGGCGCCCACGCGGCCGGTCAGCGGCGAGCGGATCTGCGTGAAGCTCTGGTCGACCTTGCTGGCGCGGGCCACGGCGATATCGGCTTCCAGCGTGGCGCGGCTCGATTCCACCTGGCTCTTCAGGGTATCGACCGCGCTCTGGGCCAGGAAGTTCTGGGCACGCAACTCCTGCGCGCGCTTGTACTGGCGTTCCAGGTCGGCCAGCGTGGCGCGGTCTTTCGCCACCTGCGCATCGGCTTTCTCGACGTTGGCCGC
The DNA here is from genome assembly GCA_039593645.1 of Pseudoduganella sp. Lineage (GTDB taxonomy): Bacteria > Pseudomonadota > Gammaproteobacteria > Burkholderiales > Burkholderiaceae_D > Rugamonas. Next base: position 1,943 of record JBCNOX010000168.1, on the reverse strand, counting down.
TTCGCTGCGGGCGTCAAGCGAGAACATCAGCTCGCCCTGCTTGACGAACTGGCCTTCCTTCACGTGGACCTTGACGATGGTGCTGGTGGTTTGCGGATGCAGATCGACGGTCGAAATCGGACTCACGGTGCCGTTGGCCGACAACGTGACCGGCACATCCTGGCGCAGCGGCGCCACCACATTGACCGTGGTCGGGCCCTGCTCGCCCTTGCCTTTGCCCCCGCCGCCATTGCCTTGCGCTTGCGCAGCGCCCTGCTCGGCAGGGCCCTTGTTCGCAAACCAGGCGCCGCCGCCGATCGCTACGGCCAGGCCCACCACTACTGCCAAAGTTTTCTTCTTCATGAGAGGTCTAACTATTTTCCTGCATAAAATTCGGGGAACACCAGGGTGGCTTCCAGGCCACCGGCCGGGTGGTTGGCCAGGCTCAGGCTGGCGCCATGCTGTTCTGCGATATTGCGCGCAATCGTCAGGCCGAGACCGGTGCCGCCGGAAGAACGGTTGCGCGAGGTTTCCAGGCGATAGAACGGTTCGAACACCTGCGCCAGCTGGTCGGGAGGGATGCCCGGCCCTTCATCGCGGATGCGCACGCGTGAAGCGCCGGCTTCGCGCTCGACCGTCACGTGGGCACGCTGGCCGTATTTGACGGCGTTGTCGATCAGGTTCACCAGGCAGCGGCGGATGTCGAGCGGACGACCCATCAGGTCCATGCCGGCGCGGCCTTTCAGGTCTACCTCCTGGCCGGCGTCGACCGCATCGGCGCACACGCTGTCCAGCAGGGCGTCCAGATCGACGCGCTGCATCGCTTCGGTGGCGTCCATGCTGCGCGCCAGGTCCAGCCCTTCCTTGACCATCTGCTGCATGGCCGACAGGTCTTCCAGCAGCTTGCCCTGCAGCTCAGGGTCTTGCACCTTCTCCAGGCGCAGGCGCATGCGGGTCAGCGGGGTCTGCAAGTCGTGCGTAATCGCGGCCAGCATTTCGGTGCGCTGGGCAATGTGCTGGCGGATGCGCGCCTGCATGGCATTGAAGGCAGCCGACGCAGTGCGGATTTCCGTCGCGCCGCCCAGCGTGATCGGCGCGTGGTTGATGTCGTGGCCCAGGTTTTTGGCGGCAACGGCAAGTTTCTTCAGTGGCCCCATCGTCATGCGGGCCACCAGGTAGGCCAGCACGGCAATGCTGAGCAGGAATGGGACAAAAGCGGCATATTCATTTTTGCCTGTCGGCGCCGGCTGGCGCGGCGGCAGGATGGACAATTTCAGGTGCTGGCCGTCGGGCATGGTGACCGCCAGCGATTCGCAGGTGCCGCGCCAGGTGCCAGTGCCGGCGCCAAACACGGAGAACGCGGTATAGGCAGGCGTTGGGCGTTCGCAGGCGTCCGGGCGCTCAAGCAGCGATTGCAGGGTGTATTCCTTGCCGAGTCGGTTGGCCAGGGTAGCGCCAAACTCGCTCAGTTCGGGATTGATGCCGGCGAGGTCGCTCAATACCTCGAGCTTGATGGCGCCCATGCTGGCCACGCGCAGGTATTGGTTGCGCGATTCCGGCAGCACCACCACGGCGGTCGAAATGATCTGCTCGGCGCGTTCAAGGGCGAAGAAATCGCGGTAGCGCTGCAGCGTGCGCTGGCGTTCATTGACGGCGAGGTATTGGGTCAGCGCGGCAGAGGCAATGATGCCCAGCATCAGGACCAGGAACACCCGGCCCGTCATGCCCCTGAAAAACGCTTTCATCAGTCAGGCTCCACGGCCACCGTACCCGCCAATACATAGCCGCCGTTGCGCACTGTCTTGATGATCTGCGGCAGGCGCGCATCTTCACCCAGCTTCTGGCGCAGGCGGCTGATCTGGATGTCGATCGAGCGGTCGAACGGGTCGGCGTCGCGGCCCTGGGTCAGGTTCAGCAGCTGGTCGCGGTTCAGCACGCGGTTCGGGTGCTCGAGGAAAACCTTG
>JBCNOX010000167.1:0-9497 GCA_039593645.1 Pseudoduganella sp. | reverse complement strand
AAACCGCCGGAGCGGCGTTTGCTTGGTTTTTGCATAAGATTCACGAAAAATTAAACTGGCAGTATAAGTGATTCAATCGTGCTTGCGGCCAATTGCGCCTGCGTGGCGCAACACTCCGTCGTTCGAGCCTGCAATATTTGCCGGAACCGGCGGCAGCGGCTTCACCGCCGGCGCGTCCGCGACGAAAGGCTTGATGCCCAGCGCCTCGTCCACTTCCTTAGGATAGATCACATGGCCGCGCGTGATAACGGCGGAAACCTTGCGCAGGTCCTCGATATTTTTGGTCGGGTCGCCGTCGACCAGCACCAGGTCGGCCAGCTTGCCGGTTTCGATGCTGCCGCGGTCGGCGCTGGTGCGGGTGTAGCGGGCGCCGTTGCGGGTGGCAACCTGGATCGCTTCGGCTGGAGTCAGGCCGGCTTTGACCAGCAAGGCCAGTTCCGAATGCAGGGTGAAACCGGCCAGGTCGTCGGTGCCGGCCACGATCGGCACGCCGGCCTTATGCAGGATGCCGACGAACTGCACCATCTTGGCAAACGATTTCTCGTAGCGCGCCTGGGTCGCGGCATCCGGGATCTTCATGGTGCCGACGTGGAAGCCGCGCGCCACGTCAGGCGGCATATTGCCTTCCACTGCCGCCCACGGCTCGTTGACGTCGCCGTCCTTCTGCTTCAGGAAGGCGAAGGTGGCCAGGGTCGGGTCGATCACGATCTGCTTTTTCTTCAGCGTGGCGACGAAGTCCTTCACTTGCTTCGAACTGAAGTCCAGGCCCGCCACCTTTTCGGCCGGCAGGTAGAAGCGTTCCAGGCTGCGCGTTTCCACGCCCGGCTTGAACAGGAAGTTCAGCATCACCTGGTTGATGTGCTGCAGCTCGTCGTAGCCGGCGTCAAGCGCCTGCTGGGCGCGCAGGCCGGCCGGCACGTGGCCGGACACGCGCATGCCGCGCGAGTGGGCATAGGCCACGGTATCCTTCAGGATCTCTTTCGGGAAGGAGTTGTAGATCTTGAGCTGCGGGTAGCCATGTTCGGCGTACCAGTCGATGGCGCGCTTGGACTGCTCCAGCGTCTTGACCACGAAGCCGCCGTTGGAGGAATACGAGCTTTCGCCCTCCAGGAAGCCGGCCGGCACGATCTGCGGCGCCAGCAGTTCGCCGTCGGCCGTCTCGTCGATCATCATCTGCAGCTGGGCGTTGTCGTTGCCCATGTCGCGCAGCGTGGTGACGCCGGCGGCAACGTGCAGCGCACCTTCCCAGCGGCCGATATGGCCGTGCATGTCGAACAGGCCTGGCAGCATGATGCGGCCGCCGGCATCGATCTCATTGACGGCGCCGCGCACCGGCGAGCCGGCCGGCATGATGGCGGCGATGCGGCCGCGCAGCACGTACACGTCGGACGGGGCGCCGACGGTGGCCTTGTTGCTGTCGAAGATGCGCGCATTCTTCACCACGGTCAGGCCTTGCAGCGGGTGCTGCAGCTTGGCCGCCATATCGTTCAGCATCTTCGCTTCGGCGACTTTCTGGCGCTCGGCCAGCACCTTGCCGTTGTCCTGCCAGCCTTCGATGGCGAACACATAGGTGCCCGGTTCGACTACCGCGAACAGCGAAGGATCGGCGCCCTTGGTAATCCACAGGAATTTCGGGCTCAGTCCGAGGCCGGTTTGCGCCACCAGCTGCACCTGCTGCGACTTGCCGTTCGGGCCGGTAACCTGCACTTCATCAAGCACCACCTGCTTCAGGGTGCCCGACGGCAGCAGCGGGATGGTGGCGGTAGCGGTCTTGGCCAGTGCGGCAATCGCGCGCGAATCGACTTCGAAGCTGCCGTTCAGCGCCACGTAGACGGCCGGGCCGGCGACGTATTTTTCGCCCTGCTCGGTGGTGGACTTCCACTGCGCCTTGGTGCCGTTGCGCTCGAAGGTTTCGTCCACCACGGCGCCGAAGGTCGAATTGCCTTTGGAATGGTAGTACAGCATGGTGCCGTCGGCGGCCAGGCGGAATTCCTCCGTCAGCTCGGGACCGCGGCCGTTGTCCTTGTAAATGTAGCGAACCCTGGTCAGGCCGTCGTCGTGGTTTTCCACCACCTGCTCGCCCATCTGCTTGCCGTTGTTCTCGGAAATGATGACGTAGCGGGTGGTTTGCGTGACGGCCGCCTGCGCGCTGAATGCACTCGCGATGGCCAGCGCCAGGACGGCGGAAACTCGCTTCATTGATGGATCTCCAGTCTATTCAAGTTGTGTGCCGCAGACGGGACAGGCCTCGTTGCGGGTGATGCTAATGCTGTTCCACTCCATGCGCAATCCATCCAGCAGCAACAGCCGGCCGGACAGCGATTCGCCGATGCCCATCACCAGCTTGAGCGCCTCGGCCGCCTGCATGGCGCCGACCACGCCCACCAGCGGTGCGAACACCCCCATGGTGGAACAGGCCACGTCCTCGAACGGCTGGTCCTGCGGGAACAGGCACGAGTAGCAAGGCCCGTCCGTGCGCGTGTCGAACACGCTGACCTGGCCATCAAAGCGGATCACGGCGCCCGACACCAGCGGCACGCGGTGCGCCACGCAGGCGCGGTTGACGGCATGGCGGGTCTTGAAGTTGTCGGTGCAGTCGAGCACCACGTCGTGCTGCGCCACCAGCGCCGCCAGGCGCGCATCGTCCACCCGCTCGACCAGGGCGTTCACCTGGCATTCCGGGTTGATGGCATTCAGCGTGGCGCGCGCCGATTCCGCCTTGGGCTGGCCGACACGCTCGGTGGTGTGGGCGATCTGGCGCTGCAGGTTGGTCAGGTCGACGCTGTCATGGTCGACGATGGTCAACTGGCCGATGCCGGCCGATGCCAGGTAGAGCGAGGCCGGCGAGCCCAGGCCGCCCGCGCCGATCACCAGCGCCCTGCCGTGCAATATCGCCTGCTGCCCCTCGATGCCGATTTCGTCGAGCAGGATGTGGCGCGAATAGCGCAGCAGCTGCTGGTCGTTCATTTACTTGGCTGCCAGCTCGGGCTTGGCCGTCTTCACCGGCAAGCCTTTGAAATGGCGCAGCGCCTGCTCCAGCTGGAAGTCGTCCTTGCCGCCGAACTCGAAGGGCTTCTGCTTTTTCGCGGCAGCCAGCAGGCGCTGTTCTTCTTCCAGTTCGTCGCGCCGGATGCGCCCTTGCTTGTCTTCCTCGCCTTCGCTGTTGGCCAGGTGCTTCTGCAAGTCGGCCTCGCGCAGGCGCAGGCTGTTGATGGCGTCACCTTCCGCCGTTTCGTCCACCAGCACGTCCGGCATGATGCCCTTGGCCTGGATAGCGCGGCCGTTCGGCGTGAAGTAGCGCGCGGTGGTCAGCTTGACGGCCGAGTCGGCGGTGATCTGGCGCAGCGTCTGCACCGAGCCTTTGCCGAAGGTCTGGCTGCCCATGACGACGGCGCGCTTGTAATCCTGCAGGGCGCCGGCCACGATCTCGGAAGCGGAGGCCGAGCCGCCGTTGACCAGCACCACCAGCGGCACTGTCTTCAGCGCGGCCGGCAGCTTGGCCAGCGGGTCGCCGCCGCTGCGGGTGGCATAGTTTTCGGCGCTGGCGTGGAAGGCTTGCCTGGAATCGGCCAACTGGCCGTCGGTGGACACCACCAGCGCATCCTTCGGCAGGAAGGCGGCCGAGACGCCGACCGCGCCCTGCACCACACCGCCCGGGTCGTTGCGCAGGTCCAGCACCAGGCCCTTGATATTCGGGTTCTTGGCATACAGGGCGCTGAGCTTCTTCGCCATGTCTTCCACCGTCGGTTCCTGGAATTGCGCAATGCGCAGCCAGGCATAGTCCGGCTCCACCATCTTCACTTTCACGCTCTGTACGCGGATCTCTTCGCGCACGATAGGAATCAGGAGCGGCTTTTCTTCGTCCTTGCGCGATACGGTCAGCACTACCTTGCTGCGTGGTTCGCCGCGCATTTTCTTGATTGCCTCGTCCAGCGACAGGCCTTTCATCGGCTGGTTATCGAGGCGCGTAATCAGGTCGCCGGCCTTGATGCCGGCGCGCCAGGCCGGCGAATCCTCGATCGGCGCCACTACCTTGACGTAGCCGTCTTCCATGCCGACTTCGATGCCGATGCCGACAAACTTGCCGTGGATGGATTCGCGCATTTCCTTGAATGCGGTCTTATCGAGGTAGGTGGAATGCGGATCGAGCGATGCAACCATGCCGGCGATGGCGTCCTGCAGCAGCTTCTTGTCGTCGACCGGCTCGACGTAGTCCGACTTGATCAGGCTGAAGACTTCGGACAGGGTGCGCAGTTCTTCCAGCGGCAAAGGCGTGGCGCCCTTTTGCGCGAGGGCGGAAAACTGCATCGAGACGGCGATGCCAGCCACCATACCAAGGCCGACCAGGCCCAGACTCTTCGTTTTGTTGCCCATTGATTGCTTTCCGCCGCTAGAACTTGACCCACCCGGCCGGATCTATCGGCTTGCCCTGGTGGCGCATTTCAAAGTATAAACCCGATTCTTCGTAACCGCCGGTATTTCCAACCGTGGCAATCACCTCGCCTGCTTTCACCACGTCGCCCGCGCGTTTCAGCACAGACTCGTTGTAGCCGTAGCCGCTCCAATACTGGCCGCCGTGGTCGATGATAATGAAATTGCCGTAGCCACGAAGCGAAGTTGCGTACACCACGCGGCCGGCCGCCACGGCGCGCACTTCGGAACCGGCGGCGGCCTTCACCACCATGCCTTTCCAGGCCACGCCATCGGCATTCTTGCTGCCGAAGCGCTTGTCCACCTTGCCGGAGACCGGCGCCGGCAAGTCCCCCTTCAGCTTCGCGAACACGCCGTCCGGCACCACGGGCGCCAGCGCCACCTCGGATGGACGCGGCGATTTTTCGTCGCGCTGCTCGGAAGGCTCCGGCTTGGCGGCGACCTTCGGTTCGTCCTCGACCGGCAGCGGCCTGGGCGCCGGCTTGCCGGCCTTTTTCGCTTCCTGCGCCAGGCGTTCGCGCTCGGCCTGCGCCTTGGCACGCGCCAGGGCACGCGCTTCCGCTTCCGCCTTGGCCTTGGCGGCCCGTTCGGCGGCCAGCTTTTCCTGGCGCGCTTTTTCGGCCGCGGCGATGCGCGCCTGTTCTTCGATCAGCTTGTTCAGTTTGTCGACCAGGGCATCCAGGCGCTGGGCATCCTGCTCCATGCGGCCGGCTTCCTTGCGCTGGGCCACCAGCTTCTTCGACAGGCTGGCCAGGGCGGCGGCGCGACGGGCCTTTTCCTGTTCCAGCTTGGCTTTCTGCTGCCTTTCTTCCTCGGCGATTTCGTCCAGTTCCTGCTTGGCGTTCTGGGCCTCGGCCTGGTTTTCCTCGACCTTTTTCAGGTTGGCGCGCAGCGAATCAAGCAGGCGCGCCTGCGACTGCGACACATAGGCCATCAGCTGCAGTTCGCGGTTGATGCGGTTGGGATTGTCGCCCGACAGGAGCAGTTTGATGCGGTCTTCATTGCCGGCCACGTACTGCTCGCGCAGCAGCTTGGCCAGTTGCTGCTTCTGCGCCGCCACGGTGGCGGACAGGCGCAACTGCTCGGCGGCCAGTTCGGCCACCTTGCTATTGATCTGGGATTGCTCCGCCGCCAGGTCGCGCAGGGTGCGATTGGCGTCGGAAATGGCTTCCTCCGACTCGGCCAGCGTATCGGCCGCGTCTTCCTTGGCGCTCTCGGTCTTGCCGATTTCCGCCTTCAGGGTGGCCAGCTTGCGCGCCAGCGCCGCCCGCTCCGACTCGGCGGCAGCTTTTTGCTTGCTGCGTTCGGTCGGCTTGCTGGCGGCCCGGGCGGCATCGGCGCCGTGCACGGCGCCCAGCGCCAGCAGCAAGGCCAGCGCCAGGCCGCGCCACTGCGGGACGCGCCGCCGGCGAGTCGGATGCAACGCCACGGGAATTACTTGGCCTTGCCCTGGTTGGCCACCGCAGCCTGCGCGGCGGCAATAGCAGCCGGGTCGCCCAAATAGTAGTGCTTGATCGGCTTCAGGTCGGCATCCAGTTCGTAGACCAGCGGCTGGCCGTTCGGGATGTTGAGGCCGACGATTTCCTCATCGCTGATGCCATCGAGCATCTTGATCAGGGCGCGCAGGCTGTTGCCGTGGGCCGAGATCAGGATTTGCTTGCCGGCCTTGATGGCAGGGGCAATCTCATCGTTCCAGGCCGGCATCACGCGCGCCACGGTGTCTTTCAGGCATTCGGTGAGCGGGATGGCATCCTTAGGCAGGCCGGCATAGCGCGGGTCATTGAAGGAGGTACGGTCGTCGCCGGCTTCCAGCGCTGGCGGCGGGATGTCGTAGCTGCGGCGCCAAACCAGGACCTGGGCATCGCCGAACTTGGCGGCGGTTTCGCCCTTGTCCAGGCCTTGCAAGGCGCCGTAATGGCGCTCGTTCAGGCGCCAGTCATGCTTGATCGGCACGTACATTTCATCCATCTCGTCCAGGGTCAGCCACAGGGTGCGGATGGCGCGCTTGAGCACGGAGGTGTAGCACAGGTCGAAGGAGAAGCCGGCATCTTTCAGGATTTTGCCGGCAGATTTGGCTTCGTTGACGCCTTTTTCGGTCAGGTCGACATCGGTCCAGCCGGTGAAGCGATTTTCCAGGTTCCAGGTGGACTCGCCGTGACGCATGAATACGATTTTATACATAGAGCTATAACAATAAAGTTGGAAATGGGTGAAAATCGCCGCCGAAGCCACGAACAAGCATCTATTTTATAATGCGCAGATTAAGTTCAACCATTGGATTACCGTGAAATTCATCATCGACAATATTTTTCTGATCGCCATCGTCCTGTTGTCCGGCGGCGCCCTGCTGTTCCCAGTCCTGACCCAGCGCGGCAAGAAAGCCTCCCCAGCCGAAGTCACCATGCTGATCAACCGCGGCAAAGCCGGGGTGCTCGATGTGCGCGCCAAGGACAAGGCGGAAAGCCGTATCATCGACTCCAAGCATATTCCGCTGGCCGAACTGGGCAACCGTATGGGTGAACTGGACAAGTTCAAGAACAAAACCCTGGTCGTGGTGTGCGATAAAGGGATCAGCGCCTTCAGCGCTGCCCGCATGCTGGAAAAGTCCGGTTTCTCCGACGTTGTCGTGATGGAAGGCGGGATCGATGCCTGGAAGTCGCAAAACCTGCCACTGACACGGAGTTAAAAATGACTGCCAACGTTACCATGTACAGCACCCTGGTGTGCCCGTATTGCGTGCGCGCCGAACGTTTACTGGAAAGCAAGGGTGTCACCGCCATCAACAAGATCCGTGTCGACCTCGACCCGGCCCAGCGCCAGCTCATGATGGAAAAGACTGGCCGCCGCACCGTGCCGCAGATCTATATCGGCGACACCCACGTCGGCGGTTTCGATGACCTGTATGCGCTGGACCAGGCGGGCGGCCTCGACCCCTTGTTAAAAGGTTAAACGTCCCCAAATACAACGGACAAACGGCAAAACATTGGAAAAGAAACCAGTTTTGCTACAATTGCCGTCGCGTTTGACTTGGGCTTACCCCTCGTGGCCTGGACAAGCATTAACTATATAACTGATACGAAAGCGTTCCATGTCTGAAGAAAACCTGCAACCTGTATTCCAAATCCAACGCGTCTATCTGAAAGACATGTCGCTGGAACAGCCTAATTCCCCAGCTATCTTCCTGGAACAGGAAGCCCCTTCGATCGAAGTGGCGCTGGACGTTGGCGCTGAGCCGCTGTCCGAAGGCATCTTCGAGTCCACCGTGACCGTGACCGTGACTGCCAAGGTCAAGGACAAAGTCGCTTTCCTGGTTGAAGGCAAACAAGCCGGCATCTTCGAAGCCCGCAACATCCCAGCCGAACAGCTGGACCCACTGCTGGGCATTGGCTGCCCGAACATTGTGTACCCGTACCTGCGTTCGAACATCGCCGACATGATCACCCGCGCCGGTTTCCCTCCGATCCACCTGGCCGAAATCAATTTCGAAGTGTTCTACCAGCAGCGCCTGGCCGCTATCGCCCAGCAGCAAGCAGCTGAAGCGGGCGCGACCCCGGTCGAAGGCTCGGCAACCGTACAGTAATACTTCTGCGATATCATGGGGAACCACGGTTCCCCCGCAAGCAAAGGCCCCAGTGGGCCTTTGCGCATTTTTAAGGTTCTGATCGATGAATTTACGCCGAGTTGTCGCCCTTGCCGCTTCGCTGCTGGCCTGCGCCAGCGCCCAGGCTATCGACTACCGGTCGGTAGGCGCCAATCCTGCCGTACTGTACGGCGCCCCGTCCACCCGGGCAGCCAAGCAGTACATCGTCCCGCCCGGCGCCCCACTGGAAGTCGTGCTGACCTATGGCGAATGGGTCAAGGTGCGCGACATGGCCGGCGACATGGCCTGGACCGAAGCCAAGGGCCTGAGCAACAAACAGCGCAACGTGATCGTGCGCGCTGCCAATACCAAGGTGCGCGGCGCAGCCGACGACACATCGCCGGTCGTGTTCATCGCCGACAAGGGCGTGCTGCTGGAGCTGGCCGAACCGGCCGCCAACGGCTGGACCAAGGTGAAGCATCGCGACGGCCTGGTCGGCTACGTGCGCAGCAACGACATCTGGGGCCTGTGATGACAACCCGCAAGATCAGTGTGCTGGGCGCAGGCGCCTGGGGTACGGCCGTTGCCATCGCCGTCGCCACGCGCCACGAGGTCGTGCTGTGGGGCCGCAATGCCGCCGCCATGGCTGAGATGGCCGCGGCCCGCGACAACACCCATTACCTGAAAGGCTACCCTTTCCCGCCTGCACTGCAGGTAAGCGCCGATTTCGACGCCGCCGTGGCCCACGTCGGCCAGGATGGCCTGCTGATCGCCGCCTGCCCGGTGGCCGGCCTGCGCCCGCTGCTGCAGGCACTGAAAGGCAAGCAGATCCCCAACATCGTCTGGCTCTGCAAGGGCTTCGAATACGACACCGGCATGCTGCCGCACCAGATCGTGCGCGAGGTGCTGGGGGAAGGCGTGCCGGCCGGCGCCCTGTCCGGCCCATCGTTCGCGCAGGAAGTGGCCAAGGGCCTGCCTTGCGCGCTGACCATTGCCTCCAGCGATGCCGCCCTGTGCGAGCTGGTGGTGGGCGCCGTGCATGGCGGCAGCATGCGCGTCTACTCCAGCGACGACATCGTCGGCGTGGAAGTGGGCGGTGCCGTGAAGAACGTGCTGGCCATTGCCACCGGCATTGCCGACGGCATGGGCCTGGGGCTGAATGCCCGCGCCGCCCTGATCACACGCGGCCTGGCCGAGATCACCCGCCTCGGTACCGCGCTGGGCGGCCAGGTGGAAACCTTCATGGGCCTGACGGGCATGGGCGACCTGATCCTGACGTGCACCGGCGATCTGTCGCGCAATCGCCGCGTCGGCCTGGGCCTGGCGCAGGGCAAGTCGCTGGACACCGTGGTCAAGGAGCTGGGCCATGTGGCCGAAGGTGTGCCTTGCGCGAAAGCGGTGCGCGAACTGGCGCGCCGCCTCGGCGTCGAGATGCCGATCACCAATGCCGTCGCCAGCGTGCTGTTCGACGGCTTGCAGCCGGCCG
>JBCNOX010000166.1:0-9508 GCA_039593645.1 Pseudoduganella sp. | reverse complement strand
ATCGATGTCACCGGTTACTTTGAAGGTCGTCATAGTCTTAAGCTTTCAATTCAAGTTTCTTGTGGCGGATCGAGGACCACAGCGACGCCACGATAAAGGCCACACCAATCAGGCCGGTAATCACTTCAGGAATATGGAACTTCATGCTCGCCAACATGATCACGGCCAGGATGCCGATCGCGTAGTGTGCGCCGTGCTCCAGGTAGACATACTCTTCGAGCGTGCCCTTGTGCACCAGGTAGACCGTCATCGAACGCACGAACATGGCGCCGATGGCCAGGCCCAGCATGATGATCACGACGTCGCTGGTGATTGCAAACGCGCCGATCACGCCGTCGAAGGAGAACGAAGCATCCAGCACTTCCAGGTACAGGAAGCCGCCGACACCGCCGCGCTTGACCAGGTCACCGGCATTGATGCCGCCTTCCTCTTCCTTCTCGAGCCAGTTGGACAGCGCATCCACACCGATGTAGATCAGCAGGCCCCACATGCCGGCCACCAGCACGATGAACTTCTGCGATTCCTCGACGATGCTCAAGCTACCCAGCAGCACGCCCATCGAGATCATGATGGCGATCGAAGACACCTTGCCCAGCGCGCCCAGCTTGCGTTCCACATTGCCCAGCCAGTGCATCTGCTTTTCATGGTCGAAGATGAAATTCAGGAACACCATCAGCAGGAATATGCCGCCGAATGCCGCCACCTCAGCGTGGTGGTTGGTCAGGTGGGTCGAGAAGGCTTTCGGGTCGTTCAGCGCCAGCGTCCACACGTCGGGAATGCTGAGGTCCGCCGCCACCGCCACGATCACCAGCGGGAATACCAGGCGCATGCCGAATACCGCAATGATGATGCCGACACCAAGGAACAGCTTTTGCCAGAATTCGTCCCAGTTTTTCAGGACGGAGGCATTGACAACCGCGTTGTCGAAGGAGAGCGAGACTTCCATCACGCTCAGGATAAAGGCGATCCACAGGGCCGCCAAGGCGCCGCTGACGCCTGTTTGTTGGTACCCCCACCAGCCTGCCACAGCAAGACAGATGAAGGAGACCAGGAATGAGATCCTGAAGTGCTTCATCGGTTGACCCTTTCTAGTTGATAAGTCAGGCCAGTCTAAGGGTGTGACGCCATTTTAAAAATAGAAGATAATCGAAGCATTACTTCGAAAAAATCGAACCATGAAGACCACGGGCCTGAACTTCCGCCACCTCTACTTCTTCCGCATGGTCGCCGCCGAAGGCAGCGTGACCCGGGCCGCCGACCGGCTGGGCCTGGCCATTCAGACGGTCAGCACCCAGATCGCGGCGCTGGAGCAATCAATCGGCAAGTCGCTGCTGACCCAGCAGGGGCGCCGCCTGGTGCCGACCGAAGCGGGCCGGGTCGCGCTCACCTATGCCGAGCAGATTTTCCAGCTGGGCGACAGGATGCAGGAAGCGCTGCAGGAAGTTGACGCGGGCAAGATCCGGCTGACAGTCGGCATCTCCGATTCGATGCCCAAGCTGATCGCCGCACACTACCTGCAGGCGGCGCTGCCGCCGGAGACCCCGGTGCGCCTGGTGTGCACCGAAGGGGAATTCGACGTCCTGCTGGCCGAACTGGCGCTGCACAAGCTGGACGTGGTGCTGACCGACCGTCCGGTGCGCGCCAGCGCATCGCTGAAAGTGTTCAGCCACCTGCTGGGCGAAAGCGAAATGCAGTTGTTCGGCGTGCGTGCGCTGGCGCGCAAATACGGCAAGGAGTTCCCCGAGAGCCTGAACGGCGCCCCGATCCTGCTGCCGACCCGCAATACCGCGCTGCGCGGCCGCATCGACGCCTGGCTGCTGGAACAAGGCGTGCGGCCCGATGTGGTGGGGGAATTCGAGGATAGCGCGATGCTGAACACTTTCGGCCGCAGCGGGATGGGGCTGTTCTTCGCGCCGGCGGCGCTGGCCGAAGACATGCTGGAGCAGTTCGGCGCCGTGCCTGTGGGGCCAGCATCCGAGCTGCAAGAACAGTTCTATGCCATTTCCAGCGAACGGCGCATCAGCCACCCTGTGGTCGAGGCGATGCTGAATATTTCGCAGCGATAGCGTCAAGGCCGGCGCCGGCGTAAGTCATCATGTCGTCGACCAGGCCCTCGACATCGCTCAGCGCGGGAAACACCCTGGTGCGCATTTCACGCGGGGCGACCAGCAGGGCCAGGCAAGGCGACATCAGCAGGAACAGCGCGCGCTGCAGGCCGGGCGTGGTGGGCGGCAGGCCGAGAATCTCGCACACGATGCCCAGCATGACCATTGCCTTGGGCGCGATCGCCTTATGCACCAGCGCCGGCGCGTGTTCGGTCGGCGACATCAGTTCCCGGATCACGACGCGCGCGCCCCAGTGGGCTTGCGGCCCGGTAGCGCGCAACACGATGCCGCGCAAAATCACGCGCAGCTTGTCGCGCGGCGCCAAGTCGCGCGATGCGATTTCCTGCATATCCTCAAGCTTGAGCAAGTGATGGTGGGCCTCCACCAGCACAGCTTCATATAACGCACCGCGGCTGCCGAAGTGATAATTGACTGCAGCGATATTGGTTCCGGCGCGGGCGCAGATTTCCTTGCTGGTGGCGTCGGCGAAGCCGCGCTCCGCGAAGACCTGCCCGGCCACGTCCAACAAGGCCTGGCGGGTGGCGTCGCCGTCCTGGCGGCTGGCACGGGTTGCTGTTTTTTTTTGCATGGCTCGCATTGTACGTCGAAAATTAATTCAAATCCAAATTTGAATTTGATGTAGAATTTCCTCAGGAGGTTCTGCCATGAACAAAAAGCTTGTTGGAATTGCCATTGTGGCTGCAGCGGCCATTGCGGCCGGCGCCTGGTACTGGAGTCGGCCAGTGCCGAACGACAGCGAACTGGTCCTGTACGGGAACGTCGACCTGCGGCAGGTCGCGCTCGCCTTCCCGGCCAGCGAGCGCGTGGCGCGCGTGCTGGCCGAGGAAGGCCAGAAAGTGGAGGCCGGACAGGTCCTGGCGGAACTCGATACGCGCGGCCTGCGCTTGCGTTTGAACGAAGCCGAAGCGCAGGCGGCCGCCCAGCAGCAAGTACTGGCTCGGCTCAAGGCCGGGACCAGGCCCGAAGAAGTGGCGCAATCGCGCGCCCGCACAGCCGCCGCGCAGGCCGAGTCCGATCTCGCGCGCCAGCAGCTTGAGCGCGTGCTCGCCGTCCAGCAGGAGAGCAATGGGCGCGCCATCAGCCAGCAGGATGTCGATGCGGCCCGTGCTCGCGCCAAGTCGGCGCAGGCAGCCTTGGAGCAGGCGCGCCAGGGCCAGGAACTGGCCTTGCATGGCCCGCGCCGCGAAGACATCGCCCAGGCGCAGGCCCAGCTCGATGCAGCCAATGCGGCAATCGCGCTGCTGCAATACCAGCTTGGCGAAGCGTCGCTGAAGGCGCCGGTCAACGCCGTGGTGCGGGCGCGCCTGATGGAGGCGGGCGACATGGCCTCGCCGCAGCGTCCTGTCTATACGCTGGCGATTGCTGCTCCAAAATGGGTACGTACTTACGTGCGCGAGGCCGACCTGGGGCGTATCAAGCCTGGTGTGGCGGCTAGCATTTCTATCGACAGCCAGCCGGGCAAGTCGCTGGCCGGCAAAGTCGGCTACATTTCCTCGGTGGCCGAGTTCACGCCCAAGACGGTGCAGACGGAGGATCTGCGCACGGCGCTCGTATATGAGGTGCGCGTGCTGGCCGACGACAAGGCCGATGTGCTGCGCATGGGGATGCCGGCAACCGTACGGATTGCGGTCGGGCGCTGACCATGGCTTCGGTTGTCCTCAGCGGACGTGGTTTGTCCCGCCAATTTCAAGTCAAAGGTGCACCGGCGCCGGTCGAGGCGGTGCGCGACGTGTCGCTGGAGGTGGCGTCCGGCGCGCTGACGGCGCTGGTCGGGCCGGATGGTGCCGGCAAGACTACCTTGCTGCGTATGGCGGCGGGCCTGCTGACGCCCAGCAGTGGCAGCCTGTCGGTACTTGGCATCGATGTCGCGGCGCGTCCGCAGGAAGTGCAGGACCGGATCAGCTATATGCCGCAGCGCTTTGGCCTGTACGAGGACCTGAGCGTGCAGGAGAACATGGACCTGTATGCGGACCTGCATGGCGTGCCGGCGGATGTGCGGCGCGAACGCTTCGCGCGGCTGCTGCATATGACCGACCTGGCGCGGTTTACCTCGCGGCCGGCGGGCAAGCTGTCCGGAGGGATGAAGCAGAAACTCGGGCTGGCCTGTACCTTGGTGCGGTTGCCGGAGCTGTTGCTGCTTGATGAGCCGACTGTCGGCGTCGATCCCTTGTCGCGGCGCGAGCTGTGGGAAATCGTGCGGCAGCTGGTGGATGAAGAGCGGTTGTCGGTGATTGTCAGCACTTCGTACATGGATGAGGCGGAGCGCTGCCAGCAGGTCTTTGTCATGCATGAAGGACGGCTGCTGGCGTCGGGAGCACCGGCCGAACTGCGTGCGCGGGCTGATGGATTGTGCTTCATTGCCACGCCAGGTACCGGCGAGCCGGCGCGGGCGCTGCAGGCGCGCCTGATCGATGCGCGCGAGCTCGTGGTTGATGCGGTGCCGGAGGGCGGGCATGTGAGGTTTATCCGGTGGGCGGATGCTGCGGATGGCGCGGTTACGCGGCTGCTTGATGGCTTGCCAGTCAAGCCCGTGCCCGCACGGCTGGAAGATGGATTCATGATGCTGCTGCGCGCCGCGCAGCCAAGCGCGCCTGCCGCCAGCGCAGACCACACGTCGCGTGGTCCCCGGACTGGCGGCGCGGAACCGATGGTGCAAGGCGCGGCGGTTGACGGCGGCGCGGGACGGGCGGCACGCGACTCGGTGGCGCACGGCCAAGCCCTGGCGGCGCGGGCCGGCCAGGCAGGTGCCGTTGCGGCAATGATCGAGGTGCGCGACCTGGTGCGCAAGTTTGGCGATTTCACGGCGGTGGCGAGCACCAGTTTCAGCGTCGCGCGCGGCGAGATCTTCGGCTTGCTGGGCCCCAATGGCGCCGGCAAGACTACCACCTTCCGCATGTTGTGCGGCCTCCTCCCTGCAAGCTCCGGCTTCCTGCAAGTGGCCGGCGTCAACCTGCGCCACGCCCGGGCGCAAGCCCGCGCCAAAGTCGGCTACGTATCACAAAAGTTCGCACTGTACGGCAACCTGACCGTGCAGGAAAATCTCGACTTCTTCGGCGGCGCCTACGGCTTGTACGGCAAGCGTCTGAAACAGCGCACCAGCCAGGTGCTGGAAGAATTCCAGTTGCTCGGGCAGGAGCACATGCCAAGCGGCCAGCTGCCAGGCGGTTTCAAGCAACGCCTCGCAATGGCCGCCAGCCTGCTGCACGAGCCGGAAGTATTATTTCTGGACGAGCCCACCAGCGGCGCAGACCCGCTTGCACGACGAGAATTCTGGCGCCGCATCACCACCCTGTCGCAGCAAGGCGTCACCATCGTCGTGACCACGCACTTCATGGAAGAAGCCGAGTACTGCGACCGCATCGTCATCCAGGACGCCGGCAGGCTGCTCGCCATCGGTACGCCGCGTGACGTCCGCACGCAGGCGGGCGATGCGGGCAATATGGAAGACGCCTTCATCGCCATCGTCGAAAAGAACCGCAACGGAGCCACTCCATGAACAGCGGTTTCCGCTCACGCCTGACGGCACTGGTGCGCAAGGAATTCCGCCAGCTCCTGCGCGACGCATCGAATATGGCAATCGGCATTGTCCTGCCGATCGTGCTGATCCTGATCTTCGGCTACGGCCTGTCGCTCGACGTCAGGAACGCCCCCATTGCCATCGTGATGGAGGACAGTTCCCCCACCGCGCAAGACGCCGTCGCAGGATTCACCCTGTCGCCCTCCTTCGCGCCGCTGCCGGTCGCTTCGATGCATGAGGCAGAAGCCTTGATGCGCGACCGCCGCGTGGACGCCATCGTCCGCATCCCCGCCACGTTCACGCGCGACTTCGCAGCCGGCGCCGCAGCCGTCCAAATCATCGTGCACGGCGCGGAAGCCAACCGCGCCAGCATCATCCTGAATTACGCCAGCGGCGCGCTGCAGCAATGGAACGCCCGGCGCGCCGAACGCCTGGGCAGCGCCGCCCGCGCCGACGCCCTGCCCGCCAACGGCAAGGTGCGCATCGAACAACGCATGTGGTACAACAGCGCCAACACCAGCACCTGGTACCTCGTCCCCGGCCTGATCGTGCTGATCATGACCCTGGTGGGCGCCTTCCTGACCGCACTGGTCATGGCGCGCGAATGGGAGCGCGGTACGCTGGAGGCGCTGTTCGTCACCCCGGTGCGGCCGGTCGAAATCCTGCTGGCCAAGGTTATCCCCTATTTCTGCGTCGGCATGATGGGACTGTTCCTGTGCCTGGCTGCCGCGCGCTTCCTGTTCAAGGTCCCAATGCAGGGATCGCTGCTGGTCATCGTTATCGCTTCCATGCTGTACCTGGTCGTTGCCGTTGGCATGGGTCTGTTGATCTCTTCCGCGACCAAGAACCAGTTCCTGGCCAGCCAGCTCGCCCTGGTCAGCAGCTTCATGCCTTCCCTGATGCTGTCCGGCTTCCTGTTCGACCTGCGCAACGTGCCGGTCGCGGTGCAAGCGGTCGGCCGCATCCTGCCCGCGACCTACTTCATGGAACTGGTAAAAACCCTGTTCCTGGCCGGGAATGTCTGGCCGCTGATACTGCGCAACTGCGCCATCCTCGCCGCCTACGCCGTGCTGTTGCTGGGCATCGCGCGCGCGGTTACCCGCAAACGACTGGACTGAGGCAGCCATGATCGACTTCATTCGGCGCATAGCCGTCATCGTTCGCAAGGAATTCCTGGCGGTGCTCAAGGATCCGAAGAGCCGCTTCATCCTGGTGGTGCCGGCCATCGTGCAAAGCCTGCTGTTTGGCTACGCCGCGACCTACGACCTGACCTACGTGCCGTACGCGTTGAATGACGCCAGCCATAGCGCCGCTTCCGCTGAACTGCTGGCCAAGCTCGATGCCAGCGGCACCTTCCGCCGCACGCTCACCTTCGAAACGCCGGAGGCGCTGCGGGAAGCCATCGACAGCGAAAAGGCCCTGCTCGCCCTCAGCATTCCGGTCGACTTCGAACGCAGGCTGTATGCAGGCGATGAAGCGCCCCTGCAAATCGTGCTGGATGGACGAAATTCCAACACGGCCGGTTCGGCGGCCGCTTATGTCGGCGCGGTGGTGGCCGACTTCAACCGCCAGTGGCACGAACAGCACGGCGGCGCGCAGCCCGCCCTGCGCATCGAATCGCGCGCCTGGTTCAACCCGAACCTGGAGACGCGCTGGTACCTGATGCCGGGCATGATCGCCGCCCTGAGCATGCTGCAAACCCTGCTGCTGACCGCCCTGTCAGTGGCGCGCGAACGCGAGCAAGGCACCTTCGACCAGTTGCTGGTCACTCCACTGACGCCGATCGACATCATGATCGGCAAAGCCCTGCCCCCCATCATGATCGGCCTGCTGCAGTCGACGCTGATCCTGCTGGTGACGCGGCTGTGGTTTGGCGTGCCGATGGCCGGTTCGCTGCTTTCCATCTATGCCGGGCTGACGCTGTTCACGGTTGCCAGCGTCGGTATTGGGCTGTCGATATCGGCGGTTTCGCTGAATATGCAGCAGGCCATGCTGTACACCTTCGTGCTGGTGATGCCGATGATGCTGCTGTCCGGGCTCACCACCCCGGTGCGCAACATGCCGCAAGTGCTGCAGGTCGTCACCATGGCGAACCCGCTGCGTTTTGCCATTGACATGGTGCAGCGCGTCTACCTGGAAGGCGTCGGCCTCGGCACGCTATGGCCGAACATGGTGCCGCTCGTGCTGATTGCTTTGCTTACGCTGCCCCTGGCGGCCTGGCTGTTCCGTCACCGTCTTGCCTGAACTGGAAACATCATGAAATTGCCCTCACTCTCCCTGCTTTGCCTGTCGCTGGCCGCCTGCGCGGTCGGGCCGGACTACCGCGAGCCTGCCGTGCAGGCGCCTGCCGCCTACGGCGACTGGCACGGCGGCTCTCTTGCCTTGCGCGAGACTGGACTGGTATCGGGCACGGCGCAGTCGTTTGCCCGCTTCAACGACCAGGTATTGAGCGGCTTGCAGCAGCAGGCCCTGGCCGCAAGCCTGGACGTGCAGTCTGCCGCACTGCGCTTCGCCCAGAGCCGCATGGCACGCAACGTAGCAGCCGGCGCGCAGGGCCCGCAACTCAACGCCCATGCCGGCGCCACCCGGCAGCGCCAATCGGAATCCGGCGCAGGAACGCGCATGGTCGATGCGATCGGACCGGCAAATCGTGACGTACTGATCGATAAGCTCAGCGATCCCTTCACGCTGTACCAGGCAGGCTTCGATGCCGCCTGGGAGCTGGACTTGTGGGGCCGCGTGCGGCGCAGCGTGCAGGCGGCCGATGCAGGCATGGCGGAAGCCAGCTCGATGCTGCGCGACGTGCAACTGGCAGTGCAACTCGAGGTGGCCCGCAATTATTACGAACTGCGCGCCGCGCAGCGCCAGCAGGAATTGCTGCAGGCGGACCTGGCGGCAGCGCGCGACATCGCCGCCTTGATAATGGCGCGCCGGCGCGGCGGGCTTGCCACCGACCTCGACGTCGAACAACAGCGCCTGCTCCTGGCGGAACTGGAAAGCCGGGCCCCTGCACTGCTCGAGCAGGAAGCGGCGGCCACCAACAGGCTGACGATGCTGCTTGCCAAGCCGCCCGGCGCACTGCAGGAGCAGCTGGCAGCGCAGCAGGACTCGGCGGCACTTGCCGGGCCCGATCTGGCACTTGGCCTGCCGGGCGAAGTGATGCGGCATCGCCCCGACATCCAGGCTGCGGAAGCACGGCTGCAGGCCGCCACCGCCAGGATCGGCGTCGCGGTGGCCGACCTTTACCCGCGCATCACGCTTGGCCTGTCGCTCGGCTTCGAATCGCTCGAAACGGGCAAGTTCGGCGACTGGGGCAGCCGTCAATGGTCGCTCGGCCCCAGCCTGCAACTGCCGATCTTCGACAATGGCCGCCGCCGCGCGACAGTCGAAGTGCGCAAGCTCGAAGAACAGGAAGCCGCCATCGCTTTCCAGAAAACCGTCCTGAAAGCCTGGCACGAAATGGACGACGCCCTGTCCGCCTACGCGGGCGCGCGCCAGCGCCAGCAAGCGCTGGCCGCAAGGGAAACCAGCGCCCGCGCCACGCTGGACCTGGCCGCCACGCGCACCCGCCGCGGCCTGAGCGACGAGCTGCCGGTGCTGCAGGCGCAGCGCGCCCTGCTTGCCATCCAGCGCGAGCGCACTGCCAGCGACAGCGAGCTGGCCCTGCGCCTGGTCGGCATCTGCAAGGCCGGCGGCCTGGCGCCGCAACCATAACTTTCTTGCAAGAAATTATCAGAATTGCGCGAGGTGTGCCCCGGGTCGGATAAGATAGAGGTTTCGACTCTCCGCCTTAGGGCGCATATGGACAACCTTTTACTAGTCATTTTCGCACTCTTCCTCGTAGCACTGAACGGCTTTTACGTCG
>JBCNOX010000165.1:0-9516 GCA_039593645.1 Pseudoduganella sp. | reverse complement strand
GCATCGTTGAGCGCCTTGGCGCCCAGGCTGCCGCCCACCACCAGGATGCGCAGCACGCCTTCGCGGCCGGCGAAGCGCAATTCAGGCGCCGGCAGCGCGAGGATTTCCTTGCGCACCGGGTTGCCGGTGACGACTGCCTTGCCGGCTACGGCCCCGAAATCGGCCGTGAACCCGAAGAACACTTTCTTCGCCATCGGCGCCAGCGTCTTGTTCGACAGCAGCAGGCCGGCATCGGCATTCACCAGGGCCAGCGGCACGCCGCGCAGTTTGGCCATCACGCCGCCCGGCACGCAGACATAGCCGCCCATGCCCAGCACCACGTCCGGCTTGCGCTTGCCGATGAAGCGGAAGCAGTCCAGGAACGCGCCGATCATCTTGAAGCCGCCGCCGATAGTGTGCGCCAGCCCCTTGCCGCGCATGCCGCTGAAGTGGACCAGGTCCATCTCGACGCCGTGCTTCGGCACCAGGTCCGTTTCCATGCCATGCGAGGTGCCGAGCCATGAAACTTCCCAGCCGCGGGCGCGCATGGCCTGGGCAATCGCCAGGCCAGGGAAAATGTGGCCGCCGGTGCCCGCTGCCATGATCATCAGGCGCTTCGTCATACCCGCCCTCCCCGCATCATCTGGCGATTCTCGTAGTCGATGCGCAGCAGGATGGCCAGGCCAACACAGTTGATGATGATGCCGGTGCCGCCATAGCTCATGAGCGGCAGGGTCAGGCCTTTGGTTGGCAGCAAGCCGAGGTTCACGCCCATATTGATAAATGTCTGTACGCCGATCCAGATGCCGATGCCTTTTGCAGCCAGGCCTGCGAAGGTCTGGTCCATGGCAATGGCCTGGCGGCCGATGTCGAAAGCACGCTTGACGATCCAGTAGAACATGCCGATGGTGACCAGCACCCCGATCATGCCCAGCTCTTCGCCGATTACCGCCAGCAGGAAGTCGGTATGCGCTTCCGGCAGGTAGTGCAGTTTTTCCACGCTGGCGCCCAGGCCCACGCCGCCGATCTCGCCGCGGCCGAAGGCAATCAGCGAGTGGGTCAGCTGGTAGGACTTGTTCAGGGCGTTCTCTTCCTCCCACGGATTCAGGTAGGCGAACAGCCGCGCGCGGCGGAACGGCGACAGCCAGATGATGCCCACGAAGATCGTCACCAGCATGCCGGCAATGCCACCGAACCAGACCGCGTTGACGCCGCCCAGGAACAGGATGCCCATGGCGATGCAGACGATCACGCCGAAGGCGCCCAGGTCGGGCTCC
Organism: Pseudoduganella sp.; assembly: GCA_039593645.1. GTDB lineage: Bacteria > Pseudomonadota > Gammaproteobacteria > Burkholderiales > Burkholderiaceae_D > Rugamonas. The sequence goes on along the minus strand of JBCNOX010000165.1, from coordinate 8,260 downwards.
AGCAGCAGCAACAGGCCGACGAAGGCCACCGCCAGCGCCATCGGCGCGAAGCCCTTGGACAGGCGGTGCATGAATTCCTGCTTGCGCACGGTGTAGTCGGCCGCGTACAGCACGATGAAGAGTTTCATCAGCTCGGACGGCTGGAACTGGAACAGCTTGAGGTTCAGCCAGCGGCGGCCGCCGTTCACGTTGACACCCAGTCCTGGCACCAGCACCAGTACCAGTGCCACCAGCGTGGCGATGAACAGGTAAGGTGCGGCCCTTTGCCAGTCCGCCACCCGCACGCGGAACGCCACCGCAGCGGCGACGATGGCGATGGCGATGAAGATCGCCTGGCGCTGCACGAAGTAGTGGTTCTTGTAGGCGGCGAACTTGGGCGAATCCGGCAGCGCGATGGAAGCCGAATACACCATCACCATTCCGAACAGCATGAGCAACAGCACCGACCACACCAGCGGCTGGTCGTAATCCATCATCTTCGAATGGCGTGCGCGTCCATCCAGCGGAGCTGGAGACTCGGAGCCACCGAAGCGGAATGGAAGCTGGATTGCCATCAGATCTCCTGCCCCGCATCAAGCGCGATCTCGCGCACGGTGTCGATGAACACCTGGGCGCGGTGAGCGTAGTTCTTGAACATGTCCAGGCTGGCGCAGGCAGGCGACAGCAGCACGGCATCGCCGGCTTGCGCCAGCGCGGCGGCCCGTTTGGTCGCTTCTTCCAGCGTCGTAAAGTCTTCCATCTTCACGCCAGTCGGTTCCAGGGCGGTACGAATGGCGGGCGCGTCGCGGCCGATCAGCACCACGGCGCGCACGAAGCGGCGCACCGGGTTGGCCAGCGGGTCGAATTCCTGGCCCTTGCCATCGCCGCCGGCAATCACTACCAGCTTCTGGTCGCCGGCGAAGGACTGTCCCAGGCCAACCAGGGCAGCGACTGTCGCGCCCACGTTGGTGCCTTTGGAATCGTCGTAGTAATCGACGCCATTGATCGACGCCACCAGTTCCACACGGTGCGGTTGGCCCTTGTACTCGCGAAGGCCGTGCAGCAGCGGCGCGAACGGCAGGCCAATGGCGCGGCACAATGCCAGCGCAGCCAGCGCGTTGGATGCGTTGTGAGTACCGCGGATCTGCAGCGCGTCGGCCGGCATCAGCTTCTTGGTGTAGCACTCCACCGGCGGTGGCGGCGGGTCGTTTTTCTTGCGGCGCTTCGGCGGCTCGGCATCGTCGGTCGGCTCGGCGGTGGCAAGCCAGTACACGCTGCGCTCGTTGACCAGGCCGAAGCTGTGCGCCAGTTCCGGCGCGTCGGTGCCGAAGGTGATGTTCTCGCCAGTCGGGTTGGCCATCGCCATGGTCCACTTGTCGTCGCGGTTCAGCACCCGCACCGTATCGTTGCCGAAGATGCGCTTCTTGTCGTCGGCATAGGCCTGCATGCTGCCGTGCCAGTCCAGGTGGTCCTGGGTCACGTTCAGCACGGTGGCCGCGTCGGCGTTCAGGCTGTAAGTCGTGTGCAGCTGGAAGCTGGACAGCTCGAGCACCCAGGCTTGCGGCAGGCTGTCGTTCTCCATGACTTCGCGCAGCACGTCCAGCGCGGCCGGGCTGATATTGCCTGCCACGCGCACCGACAGGCCGGCGCGTTCGCACAGCTGGCCGGTCAGGCTGGTGACGGTGGTCTTGCCGTTGGTGCCGGTGATGGCGATGATCTTCGGCGCGTAAGCGCGGTCGTCCTTCAGCCATTTCAGCGCCTGGGCAAACAGTTCGATTTCGCCCCAGACCGGAATACCCTTCTCCGCCGCGGCCGGGATGATCTCGGCCAGTTCCTTGTTCGGGCCCAGGCCAGGGCTGGCGCAGACGAAGTCCACCCCATCCAGCAAAGCCGCGTTGAACGGGCCGGAAATGAACTGCGTGCCGGGCAGTTGTTCGCGCAGCAGCGGCAGGCGCTCCGGCACCGGGCGTGTGTCGGCAACGCGCAGCAGCGCGCCGCAGCGCGCCAGCCAGTGCGCCATCGCCAGGCCCGATTCGCCGAGCCCCAGTACCAGTGCAATTTTGCCGTTATAGATCATCAGCGCAGCTTCAGAGTAGACAGGCCAACCAGGACCAGCATCATCGTGATAATCCAGAAACGCACGACGACCTGGGTTTCTTTCCAGCCCTTCTGTTCAAAGTGGTGGTGCAGTGGCGCCATCAGGAACACGCGGCGGCCGGTGCCGTAGCGCTTCTTGGTGTACTTGAACCAGCCCACCTGGATGATCACCGACAGCGTCTCCGCAACAAAGATGCCGCCCATGATGAACAGGACGATTTCCTGGCGCACGATCACGGCGATCGTGCCGAGCGCGCCGCCCAGCGCCAGTGCGCCGACGTCGCCCATGAAGACTTGCGCAGGGTGCGCGTTGTACCAGAGGAAGGCCAGGCCCGCGCCCGCCATCGCGCCGCAGAAGATGATCAGTTCACCGGCGCCAGGGATGTGCGGGATGAACAGGTATTTCGAATACGTCGCGGAACCGGTCAGGTAGGCGAACAGGCCCAGTGCCGAACCCACCATCACGGTCGGCATGATGGCCAGGCCATCCAGGCCGTCGGTGAAGTTCACCGCGTTGGAAGTGCCAACAATCACGCAGTAGGTCAGCGCGATGAAGCCCCACACGCCCAGCGGATAGCTGATGGTCTTCACGAACGGCACGATCAGGTCGGCCTTCGGCGGCAGGTCCATCGAGAAGCCCGACTGCACCCACTGGAAGAACAGCTCGAACACCTTGGCCGGCGTTGGCGCCGACACCGAGAACGCCAGGTACAGCGCGGCGGCGATGCCGACCAGCGACTGCCAGAAGTATTTTTCAGCCGAACGCATGCCTTCCGGGTCCTGGCGCACCACCTTGCGGTAGTCGTCCACCCAGCCTACGGCGCCGAAGCCCATGGTCACGACCATCACTGGCCAGATCAAGCGGTTCGACCAGTCGCACCACAGCACGGTTGCGATGCCGACGGCGATCAGCAGCAGCACGCCGCCCATGGTCGGGGTGCCGTGCTTTTTCAGGTGGGTCTGCGGACCGTCGGTACGCACCGCCTGGCCGTACTTCATGACGGTCAGTTTGCGGATCACTGCGGGACCGGCGATCAGGCCAATCAGCAGGGCCGTGATGGTAGCCATCACGGCGCGGAAAGTGATGTAGTTAAAGAGGCGGAAAGCCCCAATGTCGTCCTGCAGGATTTGTGCAAGCCAGAGCAGCATGATTAGTGTGTTTCCTTTGTTACTTGTTGCGATCCAATCAAATGCTGCACGACCCGTTCCATCTTCATGAAGCGGGAGCCCTTGATCAATACGGTTGCATCCGGCGTTACTGCGGCACTTACGGCCTGCAGCAGCGCGTCGAATTCTTTATAGTGCTTTGCGTGTGGCGCCATGTGGGCCGCCAGCGCGCCGGTGGCGAAGAAGTGCTCGATGCCTTTGGTCGCGGCGTATGCAGCGACTTCTTCATGGAACTCCTTGCCTTGCGTGCCGACTTCGCCCATATCGCCCAGCACCAGCACGCGTGGCGCTTTCGCCTTTGCCAGCACGTCGATTGCCGCGCGTACCGAGTCCGGATTGGCGTTATAGGTGTCGTCAATCAGCAGCGCGCCGTTGGCGGCCTGCTTCTTCTGCAAGCGGCCGTTCACGGGGGCGAAAGCCTCCAGACCAGTGCGGATCGTGGAGGTGTCGATGCCGGCGGCATAAGTGCAGGCAATCGCGGCCAGCGCGTTGCGCACATTGTGCTCGCCGGCTGCCTGCAGCGAAACGCTGAAATGGCGTGGCACAGCGTCCGGCGCAGAGAAGGACGCCGCGGCGCCGTGTCCGGCCGCCTGCTCGGTCGCTGCGGGGCGGATTGTGACTTCCAGCTCGGCGCCGAAGTCGCCAGCGGTGAATGTGCAGCTCACGTTGGCGGCGATGTCGAGGCCGAAGGTCAGCACGCGGCGGCCGGCGGACAGCTCGCGCCAGATCGGCGTGAACTCGTCGCCATGCGGGAACACGGCCACGCCATCGGGCGGCAATGCAGCCAGCACGCTGCCGTTCTCGCGCGCCACCGCTTCCACCGTGTGCATGAATTCCTGGTGCTCGCGCTGGGCGTTGTTCACCATGCCGATGGTGGGCGCGGCGATGGCGCTCAGGCGGCCGATCTCGCCCGGATGGTTCATGCCCAGTTCCACCACGGCGGAACGGTGCGAAGCATTCAGGCGGAACAGCGTCAACGGCACGCCGATCTCGTTATTCAGGTTGCCGCGCGTCGCCAGCCGGCCGTCTTCGCCATGGGCGGCGGCCAGGATCGAGGCGATCATTTCCTTGACCGTGGTCTTGCCGTTCGAGCCGGTCACCCCGATCAGCGGCAGCGGGAACTGGCGGCGCCAGTAATTGGCGATCTGGCCCAGTGCCGCCAGGGTATCCGGTACCACGATTGCCGGCAGGGTCCAGCCCTCCGGCAGCTTTTCCACGACGACAGCCACGACACCCTTGTCGACTACCTGCTGCAGGAAGTCGTGGGCGTCGAATACCTCGCCACGCAAGGCGACAAACAACTGGCCGGCACCGACCGTGCGGGTGTCGGTCGATACACCGGCGAAGTCCAGCGCCAGCGCGGCGTCGTGAGCCAGCACGCCATGGTGCAGGTGGGCGCCGCTCAGCGCCGGCAGGATATGGGCGATCGAACTGCGCATCAGTGCGGCCTCATCATGGTAAGGCGTGCAGACAAAGCAAGCTGCGCGTGCTCGGCATCCGAGAACGGCATCTTGCGGCCCTTGATTTCCTGGTAGGGCTCATGGCCCTTCCCTGCCAGCAGGATCACGTCCGCCTTGCCGGCATTGCGCACGGCGGACAGGATCGCGGCGGCGCGGTCTTCCACCGTCGTGAATTCGGAATTCGGATGGTTCGGGTCCATGCCCGCCACGATCTGGCGAATGATTTCCGCCGGATCTTCGCTGCGCGGATTGTCGCTGGTGACCAGCACATGCTCCGCCATCTGCGAGATCCTGCCCATCTGCGGACGCTTGCCCGGATCGCGGTCGCCGCCGCAGCCGAATACGCACCACAACTGCCCGCCACGGTCGCCCGCCACGGAGCGCAGCGCTTCCAGGGTTTTTTCCAAGGCATCCGGGGTATGGGCGTAGTCGATCACGACCATCGGCGCTTCCTGGCCGCCGATCTGCTGCATACGGCCCGGGGCCGGCTGCAGCGATTCGATGCCGTCGATGGCGGTGCGGAAGGCAATGCCTTTCGCCAGCAGCGCGGCCAGCACGGCCAGCGCATTGCTGACATTGAACGGTCCAACGAGCTGGGTGCGCACATGCGCATGGCCGAAGGTCGAATCCAGGTTGAATTCAGTACCCAGGTTGCGGCTGCGCAGCGAGCTGGCGCGCAGCATCGAAATGCCCGGCACGTTCGGCTGTGCCTTGATGTCTTTCAGCGTGTAGCCGATGATGGCAGGCTTGCGTGCCGCCTTGGACGCCTTGATGTGCGCAACCAGGCGATGGCCCATCGGGTCGTCCAGGTTCACCACGGCGTGCTTCAGGCCCGGCCAGTCGAACAGGATGGTCTTGGCGGCTTCGTAGTTCGCTTCGTCGCCGTGGTAATCCAGGTGATCGCGCGTCAGGTTGGTGAAGATCGCCACGTCGAAATGCATGCCCTCGGTACGGCCCTGGTGCAGGCCGATGGACGAGGCCTCGATGGCCAGCGCGTTGGCGCCGTCGGCATGCACTTCCTTCAGCTTGCGAGCCAGCAGCACCGCGTCCGGCGTGGTGTAGCCGGTTTCGTCGAATTCCACTTCGCCGCGGGCGCGGAACATGCCGACGCCCAGTGTGCCGATCACCGCGGTCGTTTCACCGACTTTGGCCAGCGCCTGCCCGGTCCATACTGCGCAGGAAGTCTTGCCGTTGGTGCCGGTGACGGCGACGGTGAACATGCTGGCGTCGGGCTGGCCATACCAGGCGTGCGCGATCGGCCCGGCCTGTTTCTTCAGGCCCGGGACAGCCAGGTGCGGCACGGCGTGCGCGGCATCCCAGGCGTAACCGGTATCGTCATACACCACGGCGGCAGCGCCATTGGCGATGGCGGCGGCAATGAAGGTGCGGCCATCCTTGGCGTCGCCAAGATAGGCAAAGAACACGTCGCCGGCCTTGATGCGACGCGAGTCGGATGCCAGTTGCGCGTTTGGCGCTGCTTCGCGCATCCAGCTGATAATTTCTTGATGGGTCATCGTAGTCATTTACATGGCCTCCGGTCCGGTATCCGCCGGCACCACGATTTCGGTGACGTTGGAATCAGGAGGCACATTGGAGGCGCGCAATGCGTTGATTGCGACAGCCGCGAAAGTTGGTGCTGCGACCGAACCGCCGAAGTGGCCGTTCTGGGTCGGTTCGTCGATCATGACTGCAATGATGAAGCGCGGTGCCGACATCGGCACCATGCCGACGAAGGAACCGATGTACTTGCGCGGCATCGCATAGCGGCCGTTTTCCACCTTGTAGGCAGTACCGGTCTTGCCGCCCACGCGGTAGCCCGGAATCTGCGCCTTCTTGGCGGTACCGTCCTTGCCGGACACCACGGACTCCAGCATCTCGCGCATTTGCGCGGCAGTCTGCGGCTTGATGATCTGCTGGCCCAGTGGCGCTTTATCGATCTTCTCAAACGACAAAGGAATGGTGTCACCATTCCGTGCAAACATCATGTAAGAGCGCGCCAGCTGTATCAGCGACACCGAGATACCGTTACCGTAACTCATGGTCGCCTGTTCGATCGGCCGCCATGATTTATAAGGCCGCACCCTTCCCGCGACAGCGCCGGGGAAGCCCCACTTCGGCTGCTGGCCGAAGCCGACCTTGGTGAACATTTCCCACATTTCCTGGGCCGGCATGCTGAGTGCGATCTTCGAAGTGCCGATATTGGACGACATCTCGATGATCTGCCCCACATTGATCACGCCGTGCGCCTTGGTATCGGAAATCGTGCGATCAGCGATCGTAAGCTTGCCGCCACCGGTGTCGATCAGCGTATTCGGCTTGACGCGGCCGCTGTCCAGCGCCAGCGCAACGGTAATCGGCTTCAGCGTGGAACCAGGCTCGAAGGTGTCGGTCATGACGCGGTTGCGCAGCTGCGCGCCGGTCAGGTTGCGGCGATTGTTCGGGTCGTAGCTTGGGAAGTTGGCCAGCGCCAGCACTTCGCCCGTGTGTACATCGAGCACCACCGCACCGCCAGCCTTGGCGCCGAAGTGCTCCACGGCGGCCTTCAATTGCGTATACGCGATGTACTGGATCTTGCTGTCCACCGACAGCACCACGTCCTTGCCGTTGTGCGGTTCCACCTTGCCGCCGATGTCTTCCACGATGCGGCCGCGGCCATCCTTGATGACGCGGCGCGAACCCGGCTTGCCGACCAGGTTGGCCTGCTGCGCCAGCTCCATCGACTCCTGCCCCTTGTCGTCCACATTGGTGAAGCCGACCAGGTGGGTCATCACCTCGCCTTGCGGGTAGAAGCGCTTGTATTCGGGGCGGATATCCATGCCGTCCAGGTCCAGCGCCTTGATCTTGTCGGCGGTTTCCACCTCGACCTGGCGTTTCAAGTAGACCAGGCTGCGGTCGGAATCGAGTTTCTTGCGCAGTTCGGCTTCGCTCATTTCGAGCAGGACGGCCAGGGCGCGGATTTTTTCTTTTGGCGCGGCCAGCACTTCCTCCGGCGCGGCCCAGATGGCGCGCACAGGAATGGAGGAAGCGAGCACCTGGCCATTGCGGTCGGTGATCTTGCCGCGCACGGCCGGCAGTTCCTGGGTGCGCTGGTAGCGGTTGGCGCCCTGCTCCTGCAGGAACTGCGACTGGCTGGAAGTACCTTGCAGCCAGTCCGCGCGCGCAGCCAGCGCGCTTCACGTCGATCCCTCCGACATCTTCGTACCGATGATTCCCGCAATGCTGGCCGGGGTGGTGGCAATCCTGGTCATCGCATACTTCTACGGCAAACGTGAGCGTGCGCGCCTGGGCGAGCTGCATCTGCCAGGGGACGAAGTGGATCACAGCGAAATCAGTGTCTCGCAGTTCCCTGAGGCACGTCGTCCCAAGCTGATCTGGTTCAATGCCGCCCTGACCCTGGCGCTGATGGTGGCCCTGATCATGGGCCTGCTGCCTCTGCCAGTGCTGTTCATGATCGCCTTCAGCATCGCCATGATCGTCAACTACCCGTGCCTGCAAGCGCAGAAAGACCGCGTCGCCGCGCACGCCTGGAGCGTGCTGGCGGCGCTCGGGCTGATCTT
>JBCNOX010000164.1:0-9543 GCA_039593645.1 Pseudoduganella sp. | reverse complement strand
ACGAGGGGACTGCCACGCAGGGCGCGCGACACGGTAATTTTCGAAACCCCTGCCAGTTTGGCGAGGTCTTCCATAGTTTTGTTGACAGCCATGCGGGGCATTATGACAGATTTCCAAACCCTGCAACAAGAAAATGACATCGATAACATTTCGATTGACATCGATATCATTGTTTGTTTCAATGGTCAGGCCTTGGAAGCCGAATCACATAAAACGAAAGAAGAGACACGTATGAAAAACCATCGGAAGTTCCTGTTGTCGTCCATTTCCATCGCTGTACTGACCTTGATCGGCCAGGCCCAGGCCGCGGAACAGGAAGGCCAGCAAGCAACGGCGGAAGCCGCGCCAGCCCAGCCTGCGGCCGACGCCGCCGTCCAGAAAGAAATCCAGCAAGTGGTCGTGACCGGCGTGGCCTCGGCCCGCGGCGTGCGCAAGCTGGACTCCGCCTTCTCCATCACCACCGCCTCGGAAGAACAGCTCAAACAGGCCGCCCCGATCAGCACCGCCGATGTCATGAAGCTGGTGCCGGGCGCCTTTGCCGAATCGACCGGCGGCCAGTCCGGCGCCAATATCCAGGTGCGCGGCTTCCCGTCCGGCTCCGATTCGCCGTTCGTGTCGGTGCAGATGCAGGGCAATCCGCTGTATCCCGTTTCCACCCTGTCGTTCTTTGAAGGCTCGTCGGCCTTCCGCCTGGATGACACCATCGAACGCGTCGAAGTGCTGCGCGGCGGTCCGAGCACCATCTTCTCCAGCGGCCAGCCGGGCGCCACCATGAACTTCATCCTGAAGAAGGGCACCGACATGCCGGAAGGCTCCGTGCGCTTCACCACCGGCACGGGCGAACTGCGCCGCGTGGACGTCTTCTACGGCGGCAAGATTTCCGATGGCTGGTACGGCACCATCGGCGGCTTCTACCGCAACACCCACGGCGTGCGCGATTCCGGCTTCCCATCCGATGACGGCGGCCAGGTCACCGCCACCCTGACCCGCAAGCTGGACCAGGGCGAAGCAACTTTCTACGTGCGCCGCACCGACGACAAGAACGCCTTCTATACCGGCGTGCCGCTGATCTCCAGCGATGAAGGCCGCACAATCAGCGAGTTCCCAGGCTTCGATCCGCTCAAGGGCACGCTGATGAGCAACGAAATGCGCCGCTTCACCGTGGAAGCCGCACCGGGCAAGACCCTTAATTACGACCTGGGCGATGGCCGCGGGCTGAAATCGACCGTGCTCGGCATGGAATTCGACCAGAACTTCAATGGCTGGAACGTGTCCAACAAGTTCAACCACTTCGATGGCGACTTGAACACGATCGCCATGTTCACCGGTAACAATCCACTGAGCATGTCGGCCTATAACAGTGCTGCGCTGGCAGCGCATGGCGGCACCACTGCCACTGCAACTTACCTCGATGGCACTGCAGTCGCGGGCAACCAGCAAGTGGTGCAGGCCGGCTTGTGGGCAGTCGAGAAAAAGCTGAAATCCTTCACCGACGAAATCCGCGTCAGCAAGGAATGGATCAAGGACAACACCCTGACCGTAGGCGGCTACTTCGCCAACTACTCGTCGGATGACGTTTGGTACCTCGGCAGCAGCCACCTGATGACGGCAGTGCCGAATGCGCGCCTGATCAACGTCAAGCTCGACAATGGCGTGATCGTCTCCAACAACGGCAAGGATGGCAGCGTGTTCTACGCGCCAGTCGCTTCCTACGACGGCAGCAATACCGCGCTCTACATTGCCAACGAATGGAAGGTGAACGACAAGATCAAGATCGACGGCGGCGTGCGCCGCGAGCGCCAGAAGCTCGATGCGACGATCTCCAACCTGTCGTCGGGCGACACGGACAACAACCCGCTGACCGTCTACAACAACAATACGTCAATGCCGACCGGCTCCAACACGGCGCTGAGCCGCACCGACTCCGCCAACAGCTTCACCGTCGGCGGCAATTACAAGCTGGCAAAGGATATGAGCGTGTTCGCCCGCGCCAATATGGGCCACACCTTTATCGCGTTTGATGACCTGCGCAATGCCGGCACCCAGACCAAGGTCGATGACCGCAGCTTCCTGCCAACGCCGAAGATCAAGCAGTATGAGCTGGGCTTCAAGACTGCCGGCCAGTTGTACAGCGCCTACATCAACTACTTCCACACCGACTTCGAAGGCATCGCCTTCCAGCAGATCCTGTCCAACGGCACCATCCTGAATTCGGTGTCCGGCTCCAAGGGTGATGGCGTAGAGGTGGAACTGGCGGTGCGCCCGATCCGCGACCTGTCGCTGAGCCTGTCCGGCAACTGGCAGAACTCCAAGTACAAGGACAACCCGCTGACTGAAGGCAAGCTGGTGCAGCGCCAGCCGAAGCTGCAATATCGCTTTACGCCGACCTACCGCATCCCGATGGGCGAGAACAATTCGCTCAAGCTGTACGGCACCTACACCTACGTGGGAGACCGCTGGGCCGACCAGTCCAACCTGCAGTACCTGCCTTCGTATAAGACGGTGGACTTGGGCGCGCTGTACACGATTGGCGACAAGATCGAAATCCGCCTGAGCGGTAACAACATCACCAACGAGCTCGGCCTGACCGAAGGCAACTCGCGCCTGACCACTGGCGGCAGCGGCCCGATCAACGCCCGTCCACTGTTCGGCCGTAGCTGGGAGCTGTCGCTGGCCTATCGCTTCTAAGCAGTACCCTCCCTCGTAAGCAGTTCCCCTCCGGGCGTCGCAGGATTTTCCAAGGCTGCGGCGCCCTTTTTTTGCGCTTGCTCAATGCTTCGGGACGGCCCGTCGCCCACCTTGGATTATCAGATATGCCACACAATTCTGGCATTCGACCATGATTTAGCCTAACCTAGGATTGGTGCCTGGGTGAAAGGTTGCTGTCGAGGGTAGATTCGTGGCCGCGCTAAATTCGATCAATTCCTTGCAGTCCGCAGTGATCTTTGCCGAGCGCAAGGTCCAGCAGGATCGCGACCAGGTCGCACAGGACGAAGACCGCCTGGACCGAAGCCGCACGGCGCTTGAACGTGACCAGCAGGAACTCTCCCGTACCCAACTCGAAAGCCGGCGCGCCGACGCCGCAGCGACGCCGGCCCAACTTGCGCCGCGCCTCGACGCTGCCATTGAGCAGCGCATCCCTTCTGGCATAGTGCCGACGCCCCCCACCATCAACGCCTTAGGGCAGACTATCGGCAAACTGATCAGTATTGCAGTCTGATCATTTTTGGGGCGGCGGCCGCAGCCGATCGAGGGCACGGGCCGCCGGAGGGTAGCCGCCCGCAGCCGACCGAGTATACAAGGCCAGCGCGCGCGAATTATCCTGTGGCAGCAGCTCCCCCTTCTCTAACGCTTCCCCCAGGGTAAACTGCGCGAAACGGTCCTGTTTCTCGGCAGCCTCCTCAAGCAGCTTCAAGCCCTGCTGCGGTTCGCCGCCTTCGCGCATCAGCCACACGCCCAGCATGCTCATCGCCATGGCATTTCCTTGGGCGATGGACTTTTCCAGCAGTTCGCGGCCGCGCACCGGGTCTGGCTCCCGGCCCCTTCCACTGAGCAGCGACATGCCCAAAGTCATTTGCGCGTTGGCGCGGCCCTGGGCCGCAGCTTTCTCGAGCCAGGACCAGCCTTCCTCAGGGTTCCGTTCCGCCAGCTTACCCATCATCAGCACATTGCCCAGGGCCTCTTGGGCGAGGCCATATCCCTGCTCGGCCGACTGGCGCAGCCAACGCATCGCTTCTTCCTTATTGCGTTCCGTACCCTGGGCAGTCGCATAGGCGATGCTGAGGCGGTACATGGCTTCAGTATCGCCTTGTGCTGCCAACATTTTGTCCTTCTCGAAACCGGCTTTCAGCTGCGCAGGCGTCTTTGCCGGCTCGAGGGTCCAGACATACTGCATCTTGGTCCAGGTCGGTTCGGTGCGGCCCACGCTCGGCGGCGGCGTGAACGCGCACTTGGCCAGGCCGTCCTGCGCCGCCAAGTCCAGCTGCACGTGGCCGCTGGATTTTTCAACCCGCGATTCGAGCACCATGCCGTCCAGCCCGATCAGGAAGGCCAGGGTAACTGTCCCGGTCTGCTCCTTGCGCAGCGCTTCTTTCGGCCATTCAGGTTTGGCACAAGTTTTCAGGTCAGCGAAAATCTGCTTCGCGGCGCTCCGGTCGGTGCGCCCAGTTGCGTCCGCCTGTGCCGGCAGGGTAGCCAGGCTGGCCAGCAGCGCAGGCAGGATCTTCAGTAAGGTCATGATAGTTACTTATCAGGAGGTTAACATTTGACTTACTGTAACACGGCGCCGCTGGTTGCGGCAGGGACCATAACTTCAAAAACTGCTGGTAGGGTTTCATGGCATCCTCCACCAGGCCCGGGTGGCCTGCGGTTGGGCGATATCGAGGGCTTCGCCGATCATCGGCGTTGCCAGGATCTGATTGCGGGCAGCGGCCAGGGCGGTGATCTGTTCGAACGGGTCGTCCCAGCTGTGCATGGCCAGATCGAAGGTGCCGTTGTGAATTGGCAGCATGACCTTGCCGCGCAAATCGATATGGGCCTGCATGGTGTCCTTTGGCTGCATATGGATGTCCGGCCATTGCGGGTCATAGGCGCCGGTTTCCATCAGGGTCAGGTCGAACGGACCAAAGCGCTCGCCGATTTCCTTGAAACCTTTGAAGTAGCCGGTATCACCGCTGAAGAACACCTTCAGGGCGCCGCTCTCGATCACCCACGAGGACCACAGCGTCTTGTTGCTGTCCCACAGGGTGCGGCCGGAGAAATGCTGGGCCGGCGTGGCGGTCAGCTTCAGGCTGCCAGCCGAGGCCGACTGCCACCAGCCCAGCTGCTGTACCTTGGACGCCGGCACACCCCAGGACACCAGGGTGTCGCCCACGCCCAACGGCGCCAGGAAGTGCTCGGTCTTGGCTTCCAGTTCGCGGATGGCGGCGTAATCGAGGTGGTCGTAGTGGTTGTGCGACAGGATCACACCCTTGATCGGTGGCAGTTCGGCAATGCTGATCGGCGGCGCGTGGAAGCGCGCTGGCCCGGCCCACTGCACCGGCGAAGCACGCTTGGAAAACACCGGATCGGTCAGCCAGAACTCGCCATTGAGCTTCAGGAGGACGGTCGAATGGCCGAGGCGGAACAGGGTGTTGTCAGGCGCCGCGAGCAACGCAGCATGAGTGAGCACTTGCACCGGCAGCGCTTGCGCCGGCACCGTATCGGCTGGCTTGTTGAAGGTGAAGTCCCAGAAGATCTTCAACGTCCTGAGGAATCCGGGCTGCTGGCGCGGCGCGTCATTCTGGTAGGCGGGGCGGGAATCGGCGGCGTTGTAGGCAAGGCAAGTCATGGTGAAGAGCGCTCCAGTCAGCAGGGTTCGTTTCATGTTCGGTCCGGGAACTGCAAATGAATTACACTACACAGTGTAGTTTCGACTTTGGGAAAAGTAAACTACCCGGTGTAAAATATTCTTTATGAACCAACCCGACAAACTCACCGACCGCAAGCGCGCCGCCATCATCACGGCCGCCATTGCCGAATTCCGTGCACGCGGCTTTGAAGCCACCAGCATGGACCGCATTGCGGCCGCCGCCAACGTTTCGAAACGCACGGTCTACAACCATTTCGCCAGCAAGGACGAACTGTTCGAACAGATCCTGCAGGAGTTATGGGATTGCAGTGCCGCGCTGAACGCCATCGGCTACCGGCAGGGCCAGCCGGTCAAGCCGCAGCTGATGGAGCTGATGCGCCAAAAGATGGCCATGCTGCGCGACGAGTACTTCCTCGACCTGGTGCGCGTCGCCATCGCGGAAGCGATCCATGCGCCGCAGCGCGCCGGCGACATGATGACCAAACTGGGCAAGAAGGAAGAAGGCGTGGCCAGCTTCCTGCGCGCGGCACAAGAAGACAAGGTGCTGAAGCCGGGCGATCCGGCTTTCATGTCGCACATGCTGCAAGGCCAGTTGAAATCGTTCGCCCTGTGGCCGCAAGTAGCGATGGGCAAGGCGCCGCTGACGCCGCAGGAACAGGAGGCGGTCATCACCGCCACCGTCGAAATGTTCCTGTCCTACTACGGCGTCAATTGAAGCGTACCGCGTACACCGGCGGCAGCGTGGTGGAAATGGTTTGCCAGTGTTCGCCGCCGTTGGTGGACAGCCAGGCGCCGCCCGTGGTCGACGCCATCAGCAAGGTCTTGCCGTCGTCGGCCACCGCCAGTCCGTGGCGGTACACCAGGTCGTAGCAATGCTCTTGCGGCAGGCCGCCGCGCAAGGTGCTGAAACTGGCGCCGCCGTCGCCGGTACGGTTGACCGCCAGCGCCGCCTCCACCGGCACCCGCTGCTGGTCGGCCACGGCGGGCGCAAACCAGGCCGTGTTGCCGTCGCGCGGATGCACCGCCACTGCGAAACCAAAGCTCGACAGCGGCGCCGTGACTTCTTCCCAGCTGTCCCCGTTATTGCGCGAATGCCAGATGCCGTTATGGTGCTGGCACCACAGCACGTCCGGCTCGGCGGCACAGCGCACGATGCGGTGCGGGTCCTGGACCGCGCCGGCATCCTGCATCTCCGGCGGCATATAGCGCGCCGCCATGCCCTTGGTGCGCAGCTGCCAGCTGGCGCCGCCGTCGCGCGTCAGCCAGGCGCCGCCGCACGAGACGCCGACCAGCACCGAATTGCTGTCGCGCGGGTCGACGCAAATGCTGTGGATGCCCGGCACGTCGTAACCGCCGCCAAACCATTGGGTACGCTCCGGAACGTTCCACAGCGATTCCACCAGTTGCCAGCTGTCGCCGCGGTCGTTGGAGCGGAACAGGCCGCCCGGCAGGGTGCCTGCCCACAGCACGCCCGGCTGGTCCGGGCCGCCCGCCTCCAGCGACCAGATCTGCTTGAGCGTCCAGTCAATCTTGTCGCTGCTGTCCTGCGGCTTGGGGGGATAGGCCGGCACCGCGATCTCCTTCCACTCGCTGCTGCCGGCATCGCGCCGGTGCAGCTTGGCGCCGAAGTGCCCCAGGTTGAGGCAAGCATAGGTGGCGCCGTCGCGCGCATCGTGCAATACCATCGACAGCGGGTCGCCGAAAAAGGATTTCTCCTCTTCCAGCTTCCATTCGCCGTTGCGGTATGCCAGTTCGAACAGGCCTTTGCGGCTTGCGATGAAAGCGCGGTCTGCCATGTCATCCTCCGGATAAAGCTTGCAGCACGTAGATCCTGGAATCACTGCGCAATGGCTCGTCGAGCTCACTGCGCTTGCCGTCGATGAACACCACTACGTTGGCACGCAGGCGGCCTTGCTCGTCCAGCACATAAGCCCCCAGGCGCGGGTTTGCAGCAAAGGCCCCGTCCAGCGCAGCGCGCAGAGTAGCCGCCTGGGTCTCCAACGTCGGAACCGGCAGGAAGCGCGCCAACTGCTGGGTGAAGATGATCTGGGCCATGGGAAAGCTATTCTAGCGCGCTTTGGCCTACAATAAACCCGTGTGCATAACCGGAGCCACACATGGGCATCACCCCGCAGGAACTCGAGCTGCTGATGCACGAAGTGGAGCAGGAAGACCCGATCGACTTTGCCGACCTGCCCTTCGATGAACAGGAATTGCGCCAACTGGTCGCCAGCCATTTGTGCGAAATGGCCGACGCCATGGAAAGCTTCAGCGAAGAGGACCGCCGCCTGACGTTACTGGCAGTGGCGGCCAAGCTGGTGCTGGAAAACCTGGTGCTGCACGTGCAGCTCCTGCGGCGCCACGGCCTGCCCCTCAATGAACAGACTTCGGCCCTGCTGTCGCGCCTGCGCAAGGGCGACAGCGAGGGCGATTAAACGCGCTCGGCCGGCTGCAGCATATTGCGCGCCAGGCGCAGGCCGAACTTGCCGATGCCCTCATCCCAGGGCGTGAAGCGCGGCAGCTGGTACCAGTCGGTGTCGCCGCGGCTGGCGCCCCACGAGGTCGACACGGCGGCGTCGAAACCCATCTCTCGCACCATGGCTACGTGCTCGGGCAGGTAATCCTGGCCCGGCTTGCCGTTCGGGTAGGCAAACACGCGCACCGGCGCATCGAGCGCTGATTCCAACGCTGCCCGGCCCTGCGCAATTTCGCGCCGCGCCTCGTCGGCCGGCAGACGCGCCAGGATCGGGTGGTTGACCGTGTGGCCGCCGATGCCCATGCCGGCGGCGTGCAGCTTGCGCAGCTGCGCGCTGCTCATCATCAGGTCGCGCGGCAATTCGGCGCCGGACAGGCTGGCCACTTTGCCGACTTGCTGCAGGCGCTGCTCCATCGGCAGGTATTTGAGCTGGCCAATCAGGGCGCCGATCGCTTTGCGGCGCGCGTCCCAGCTGTCGATGGCGTGCCGTCCAAGGCCGAGCGCTGTCGCATCCAACACCTCACCGGAGGTGCGGCGTACCGCTTCAATCACGGTATCGTTCCACATCCTGCCGCCATCGAGGAAGCCGGTGGCAATGAAAAAACTCGCATGCAAGCCATGCTTTTGCAGCAGCGGCAGCGCCACCTCGGCGTTGTCGGCATAGCCGTCATCAAAGGTGATGCAGGCGCTGCGCGGCGGCAGCCGGCCGTCGGCGGCCAGCTTGACGGCGTCCAGCAACGGCAGGACGTTGAAGCGCGATTTGAGCCAGCCAAGCTGGCGGTCGAACTGCTCACGGTGCACCTCACCCGGGAACAGCGGATCCTGCGCCGGCAGTACCCGATGGTAAATCAGGATTGCCGGCGCGCGCCGCCCGCCGCCCGACAGCAGCGACAGGGCGCCTCGCTCCAGTTGCCGCTTAAGCCACACCTTGCGCCTCCTTTTGCAGTGCGGCCGGCGCTGGCACCGCGTGTTCTTTCAAGGTCTGCTGCACCAGCAAGCGGGTCGCCACCATGATCACCATCACGTAGTAAGGCACGTCGAAATAGGCCAGGCTGAGGAAAGCGCCACCCACCATGAAACCGATCAGGCTCACCTGCAGCATGCGCACCAGCCGGGTCGCCCATTCCAGTTCGGGCACCTTGCCGGCGTGTTTGATGACCCAGGTACCGTTGCGCCACACAACCAGGTACATCAGCAGGTACAGGACCAGGCCCACATAGCCATGCTCGCCCAGCACCTGGAAGTAGATGCTGTGCGCAGCATGGATATCGTCCGGATTCGGCGCATACAGCTGGAATACGTATTTGTTGTAGATCTGGAAGCCGCCGCCAAACAGCGGATGGTCGTTAGCCAGGTTGTAGGCCATCTTCCAGGCGTTGATGCGGCCCATTGCCGAGCTGTCCTGCTCGTAGGTATTGATGGTATCGATGCGGTTGTGCCATTGCTCCGGCATGAATACCAGCGCCAGCGGCGCCAGCACGACCATCAGCGCACCGAGCTTCACCTTTTCCTGGCTCTTGAGCCAGAGGAAGCCCAGCATGGCAGCCAGTGCCAGGGCCGCGCCGCGGGAATAGGATCCCAGCGCAGCCAGCACGCACAGCCCCGCTGCCGCCCACATCGCGCGCTTGCCCCATTTGTTGACGATCAGGCCGGCCAGGAACAGCATCAGCGGCACCACCATGATCAGGGCCAGCGCGATTTCGTTATTGCCCTCGAT
>JBCNOX010000163.1:0-9577 GCA_039593645.1 Pseudoduganella sp. | reverse complement strand
CCGCGCCGTTGCACGGCTACCGCGATGCGGACGATTACTGGGACCGCGCCAGCGCCAAGCACGTGCTGACCGATATCACCGTGCCGACCCTGGTGCTGAATGCGCAGAACGATCCGTTCATGCCGGGCGAGTACCTGCCGCGCAAGGCTTCGCGCCAGGTGGTGCTCGATTATCCGGAACAAGGCGGCCACGTGGGCTTTGCTACCGGACGCTTGCCGGGCAGCCTGGATTGGCTGCCGCTGCGCATGCTGAAATTCCTGACCAGCATCGAAGCCAGCGAGATGGCCGAGGCTTGAACCATGGATGAAATAGTCAAACAGGCGATGGCCAAGTGGCCGAACGTGCCGCATTGCTACGGCTGGCTGGCGCTCGACGCGCGCGGCAACTGGCGCATGCGCGATGAGCGCGCGCAGCATTTCAACGAGGCCGGCGACAAACTGACCAACCCGGCGCTGGTCGGCTTCATCACCCGCAATTACCAGAGCGATGAGCAGGGACGCTGGTATTTCCAGAACGGGCCGCAGCGCGTCTACCTGAACCTGGAAACCACGCCTTTCATCGCGCGCACCGATCCGGTCCACGGCTTCGTGCTGCATACCGGGGCGCCGCTGGGCGAGGTGGATGCGGCCTGGCTGACCGAGGCCGGCGAACTGCTGCTGCGCAGCGGCGGCGTGCTGGCCCAGCTCGACGACCGCGACTTCGCCCAGGTGCTGCCGCAACTGGAGTTGAATGGCCGTCCGGTGGGCGACAATGCGCTGCTGGCCTGGCTGGATGCCGCTGCCAGCGATCCTGCCAGCCTGTCGCCGCTCACCTTGCGCGTCGGCGAGCGCAGCGTGCCGCTGGCAGCCATCGCGCGCGACAGCGTGCCGCAGACCTTCCACTTCGAACGCCTGCCGCAACCTTGACCGCCAGCCCGCTCCGGGGCATGATGTTACGAGAAAAACAACCCCGGAGAATCCCTGATGAAGCGTGTGGCAAAGTGGCTGGGCGGTATTGCGCTCGGCCTGGTGATACTGGTACTGGCGCTGGTTGTCCACACCTGGTATTTCAAACCCCTCAAGCTGGACTGGTTCTACACGCGCGTATTTGCGGCGTATGCGATCGACAGTCCAGAAATGCTGTCGAGCATG
Source organism: Pseudoduganella sp. (assembly GCA_039593645.1). Taxonomy (GTDB): domain Bacteria; phylum Pseudomonadota; class Gammaproteobacteria; order Burkholderiales; family Burkholderiaceae_D; genus Rugamonas. Next base: position 8,447 of record JBCNOX010000163.1, on the reverse strand, counting down.
CGCATCCTGCCCGGCTGGCTGGACTTCTACAGCAAGAAGCTGGATGACGCCTCCCCTGCCCACACCGCCAAGCAGGTAGCCCAGCTCAAACAAGACCTGGCAGTCCTGGAGAGCTACAGCACCGAAGGGCTCGATGCCGAGGGCAAGCTGTCCTACGAAACGCTGCGCTTCTTCCTGAAAAGCCAGGTAGAGGGTGAACCGTTCATTTACCACGCCTTCCCGGTCAACCAGATGATGGGCGTGCAGAGCATGCTGCCGCAGTTCATGACCGACGTGCACCAGGTCACCAACAAGGGAGAAGCGGAAGCGTATATCGCGCGCCTGAACCTGTTCCCGGCCAAGTTCGGCCAGGTGGTGGAATCGATCCGTCTCAGCGAAAGCAAAGGCATCGTGCCGCCGAAGTTCACCGTCGATAAGGTATTGGCGGAGATGAAGAGCGTCGTCGCACAGCCGGTCAAGGAGCATATCCTGGTGACCAATATGCGCGACAAGCTGGCCAAGGTAAAAGACTTGTCCGATGCCGATCGCAGCGCGCTGCTGGCGCAAACCGAGAAGGCCGTGCAGGAAGCGGTCTATCCTGCTTACGGCAAACTGATTGACGCTTTCACCGCGCTGCAATCCAAGGCCACCGCCAACAACGGCGCCTGGAGCCTGCCGAACGGGGAGGCTTACTACGCCTGGGCCGTGCGCTCGCATACCACCTCGAACATGACGCCGCAGCAAGTGCATGAACTGGGCCTGGCGGAAGTGGAGCGCGTTGGCGCCGAGATGGATGCCATCCTCAAGGGAGAAGGCCTGAGCGAAGGCTCGATCGGCAAGCGTGTGCAGATCCTGGCCTCCCGGCCGGAGCAGCAATATCCGAACACCGATGAAGGCAAGAAGGCCATGCTGGCACAATACCAGGCCATCCTGGACGAAGTGAACAAGGGCCTCGATCCGGTATTCGACGTACGCCCGAAACTGGGCGTAGAAGTGCAGGCGGTGCCGGTTGCATCGCAGGCGACTGCGCCGGGCGCCTACTACATGCAGGGCTCCTTTGACGGCAGCCGTCCCGGCGTGTTCTATGCGAACATGCGCGCGCCTGGCGAGACGCCGAAGTTTGCCATGCGAACCCTGGCTTACCACGAAGGCATCCCGGGCCACCATTTCCAGATTGCGATCCAGCAGGAGATGACCGGCGTCCCATTCTTCCGCAAGGTGATTCCGTTCACCGCCTACCATGAAGGCTGGGCGCTGTATGCGGAACGGCTGGCGGCGGAACAGGGCTTCCAGAAAACCCCGCTGGACAACCTGGGCCGCCTGCGCGATGAAATGATGCGCGCCACCCGCCTGGTGGTCGACACCGGCATCCACTACAAGCGCTGGACGCGCGAGCAGGCCATCGACTACATGATGAACACCACCGGCATGAGCGAAGGCGACGTGACGGCGGAAATCGAACGCTATTTCGTCAATCCTGGCCAGGCGCTGGCTTACAAGGTCGGCATGCTGAAGATCCTCGCGCTGCGCGAACAGGCGAAGAAGGAACTGGGCGACAAGTTCGACCTGAAGCAGTTCCACAACGAAGTACTGGTGCACGGCGCCCTGCCGATGACCTTGCTGGAAGGCGTGGTCAATGAATGGGTCGCCAAACGGAAGGCCGCATGAACGATATTGAACGCGCAGAGGAGTTAAACGAGCAAGGCATAGCCCACAGGGACGCGGGCAATGACGACCTCGCACTCCAGGCTTATCAGGAAGCATTGCGCCTTAATCCGAACGCGGCAAATACGCTTTACAACATTGGCCTGATTTACAAGTACCGCAACGACTGGGCCACTTCCTTCGATTACAACCAGCGCGCATACACGCTGCAGCCGGAGGATGAAGCGAGCCGCTGGAACCTGGCCATCGCGGCGACAGCACTGCGCGACTGGGCGACAGCGCGCAAGGCCTGGGCCGATAACGGCATTAAGCTTGAGGGTGTGGATGGGCCGATTGAAATGGACTTCGGTCCAACGCCTGTTCGCCTGAACCCGGACGACGACGGGGAAGTAGTCTGGGGCACGCGTATCGATCCGGTACGCGCTGTCCTGCGCAACATTCCATACCCGGAGTCCGGGTTCCGTTGCGGGGACATCGTGCTGCACGACGGCGCCGGGGTCGGCAAGCGCGAATGGCGCGGCCGGGAATACCCAGTGTTCAATGTACTGGAGCTGTTTGAGCCATCGAAGCTCGGCACATTCTGCATGGAGGTGCGTGAAGCCACCGCGGAGCAAATGGCCATGCTGGAAGCCGCATTCGAGGCGGCCGGCATGCCGTTTGAAGACTGGACGTCCAGCGTCCGTACGCTATGCAAGGCGTGCAGCGAAGGCATCGCTCACGAGCATGCCGGCGGCCACGAAGAAGAGGCGGAGTGGAATCCTACGCGCCTGGTGGGGCTGGCTGCGGTATCGTACGAGGAAATCGAGGCGATCCTGGAGCAGATTCCCGGCATTGAGCAAATGACGATTGAACTTTCCCTCGAGCTGGAACCGCCGGCCTGATCAGTCCTTATCTTTCTTCTTGTCGCCCAGCATTTCCTTGCGCTTCGCCTGCAGCTCCCGCTCGCGGGCGTCGATCACCGACTGGTCGTAGTAGGTGGCATCGGGGGCTTTACGGGCCAGCGCCAGCTGGTCCAGCGCCGCCAGCACGCCGCCCAGCAGCACGTAGGATTCCGCCAAGGAGATGTGCTGCAGGGCGATCTTGCCCTGTTTGGCGTAGGCCTGCGCCATGTAGTCGTGCAGTTCCGGCTCGCGGCGGTACATCTGCAACTGGTCGCGCAGGAAGCGCGTGGCTTCGTCGTATTTCCCGCCCTTGATCAGGGCATCGGCGTACTGCCATACCAGGCCGCGCGACAGCGGGTAGCGGCCTTGCGCCTGTTTCGCTTCCTCAATGGCGGCGGCAATCACTTCCGGCTTGTTCTCCTGCGCCAGCTTGATCTCGAGCGACAAATACGCCAAGGCGGAATCCGTCGTGCCGCGCGGGATCGGTGTGCTGAAGGCGCCCGCTACCGGCGGCTTGTCGATGGTGGCACGCGCCTTGTCCAGCCATTCCTGGGCGGCAGCGTATTCGGACCTCTTGAGGGACACCATGGCCATGCCGTACTGGCCGGCGGCCACGTTCTGGCGGCCCGGCTGCTGCATCTGGTTCTTGAACACGGCTTCGGTGTCGGACAGGCCTTTGCTGCTTTCGTCCTGCAGCACGCGCGCGCGGGCGCGGATCAGGTGGAAGTCCATGCCGTCCACGCGCTGCGTGAATTTCTGCTCGCGGATGCGGGCCTGGATATCGGCGATGCGTTCGGTGGTCAGCGGGTGGGTCAGCAGCCAGGGCGGCATCAGGTCGCTGTACATGCGCGTGCTGTTCTGCATGCGCTGGAAGAAGGACACCATGCCGCTGGCGTCGTAACCCGCCGCATTCATGATCTGGAAGCCGACACGGTCCGCCTCGCGTTCCGCATCGCGGCCGAAATTCAACTGGCGCTGGATCGCCAGGCCCTGCCCGCCCATGAAAACGCCCATCGCCGCATCGGTGCTGGACTTGGCGGCCAGCGCAGCCAGCAGCATTGCAGCCAGCGGGATCAGTGCATCGTTCTTCTGCGCCCCAAGCTGGCGTGCAATATGGCGCTGCGCCACGTGGCCGATTTCGTGCGAGAGTACCGATGCCAGTTCGGATTCGTTCTGCGCCGCCAACAGCAGTTGCGAGTGCACGCCGATATAGCCGCCCGGCATGGCGAAGGCGTTCAGGTTCTTGTCGCGGATCGCGAAGAAATAGTAATCGAGGTTGGCGTCGCCGCGCGCACCTGGGCGGGCATCCACCAGCTTGGTGCCGAAGTTGTTCAGATATTCGATGATGGGCGGATCATCCAGGTAGTCGCGCTCGAAGCGCAGGCTTTGCATGATCTCTTCGCCCAGGCGTTTCTCCATCACCGGGGACATGTCCTCGCGCGACGCGTCGCCCAGCGTGGGCAATTCGGTCTGCTGCGCCTGCCCTGCCGGGGCGGCGATCAGCAGGCCGGAAACCAGTGCCGCCAGCAAGGGACGGCGAAAATGTAGTGCATTCACAGTGCTATCATACCCGTTCAACAAGAGAGCTACGCGATGACCGAACACCTTACTCATTTTGACGCTGCCGGCCAGGCCCATATGGTCGATGTCGGCGCCAAGGCCGAAACCCACCGTGTTGCCGTTGCCACCGGCAGCATCCGCATGAAGCCGGAAACGCTGGCGCTCATTCTATCGGGAACCGCCAAGAAAGGGGACGTACTCGGTATTGCACGCATTGCCGCCATCATGGCTTCCAAGCGTACCGCCGACCTGGTGCCCCTGTGCCATCCCCTGGCCCTGACCCGTGTTGCCGTGGACTTTACCACCGATGAGCCCAGCAACAGCGTCCATTGCCGCGCCCAGGTGGAAACCTACGGCAAGACCGGCGTGGAAATGGAGGCGCTGACCGCGGTGCAGGTCGGCCTCTTGACCGTGTACGACATGTGCAAAGCCGTTGACCGCGGCATGGTGATGACCGATATCCGCGTCACCGAAAAAGCCGGCGGCAAGTCGGGCGACTGGAAAGCCTGATGCTGCGGCGCGTGGTCGTCGCAGCCTGCCTGGCCCTGCTCGCGGCCTGCGACGGCGACAATGATGGACGCGGTGGGCGCGCTGCGATGGCCGAGGTGGCAAACGCGGAATGGCACCGCAAGGACCTCAATGCGCACCTGTCACGTTGGCTGAAGGTGGCGCCCATGCCCTCCGGCCTGATGCAGGGGCAATTCGACCGCAACTGGCAGCCGCCGACCAAGACCAGCGGCGACCTGACCCTGCACAGCCGGCTGGTGTATACCATGCTGGTCGGCTACGAGGCGACTGGCGATTCGCGCTACCTTGAGGTGGCGCGGCGCGGTGCGGATTTCCTGCTTGCGTCCTTCCACGACCCGCTGCACGGCGGCTTCTTCCAGGTGGTCGATGCGGCAGGCAAACCGGTCAGCATGTCGAAGAATACCTACGGTCACGCGTTTGCGCTGCTGGCGCTTTCGCACGCAGCACGCGTGACGGGCGAGCCCAAATACAAGGCTGCGGCGCTCTCGGCCTGGCAGGACATCCGCCGCAACCTGCGCGAACCGGGCGGCGGCTTGCGCGGCTCGGCGCCGCGCGATTTCGCCTCGAAGCAGGAAGGCAGGCACTCGCAAAATCCCCTGATGCACATGTTCGAGGCCTTGCTGGCCCTGATCGATGCGACCGGCGACCAGCAAGTGGTGGCCGATGCGCGCGAGCTGGGCGACTTCGTGCTCAACCAGCTGATGATCGGCCTGCCCGATGGCGGCGCTTACATCCCGGAGTGGTATGACGGGCAGTGGAAGCCGCTGACCGGCGACGATGGCTTTACCGATCTAGGCCACCAGTTCGAATGGAGCCATCTGCTAAGGAACGCCGAGTCGCGCGGCCTGCCGCCGATTTATGCCGATGTGGCAGACCGCCTGCTGAAGTTCGCTGTGGCGAAAGGATATGACGAACAGGATGGCGGTGTCTTCAACCGCATGTCGACCAGCGGGCACGTGGACCGCAGTAAGTTCTGGTGGCAGCAGGCGGAAGGCATGAAGGCCTTCCTGGCCGTGGCACAGCGGCCGGACATGGCGCGGCGCTACCATGAGACGCTGGAACTGGTGGACCGGGAATTCCTCGACCGCGAAAACGGCGGCTGGCGCTTCGGCGCAAAGGCAAGCTGCAGCGGCGGCTGCAACAAGCTGCAGCCCGACCCGTATCACCTGGTCGGCCTGGACTGGATGGTCCTATCGACAAAGCAATAGTTGATGCACAGCCTTATTGTACAATGGGCAATTGCTCATAAATAGACAATAACGACGATGGCGAGCGAAAACAAATTGCAGGAATACGCGTTTGAACAGATGAACCTGCAGGTTGGCGGGCGCATCCAGTTGATAACCCATCGCACCCTGCGGCCCATGCAGCACTTCTCGACTGTGGTCGGCTGGGTGCGTGACGACTACATGATCGTCAAGATTCCGATGGAGAATAACGGGCCGATCGCCATTACCGAAGGCGACAAGCTGACGGTCCGCGTGTTCTCGGGCGTGAACGTCTGCTCTTTCGCCACCGTCGTGCAGCGCGTCTTCCTGCGGCCGCTGATGTATGCCCACGTCGCCTTCCCGAGCGAGATCCAGGGCACCAGCCTGCGTGCTGCGATGCGCGTGAAGGTCGAGATCCCGGCCAAGATGTCGCGCGATGACGGACACCATGCTTCCGTGTTCCTGGTGAACCTCAGCGTATCGGGCGCGCTGATCGAATCGGCCCAGCCCTTGAGCCGCGAGGGGGAAACGGTGCAGCTGGACTTTACCCTGCTGGCGCCGCCGGATGACCGGCAGGTGCGCATCCATACTTCGGCGCTGGTGCGCAATGCGACAGTGGCGCAGTCGCAGAAGATGGATGGGCGGGATGTGTTCAGCTATGGTGTGCAATTCACCGGGCTGGACCCGGCGCACTTTACCCTGCTGCAGAACCTGACTTACGAGGCCATGCTGGCCGACCGCCAGAAAATCGTTTAAAGCAGGTCAGCTGACACGAATCGCCATCAGGATGCCACTGAGGTCGAGGATGTCGCCGGCCTTCAGTGGATGCGGCTGGCGCGGCATCGGGTCGCCGTTCAACAGCGGCGATTTCTCGCCTTCGACGTGGGCCACGGAATAACCTTCGGGGGCGCGCGTAATCACCACCACCTGCACGCCAGGACGGCCCAGGCTGGTAACTGCCTTGGTCAGGCTGAGGGTTTTGCCGGCATTGCTGCCGTTCAGGACTTCGATATGGGCCAGCGGCAGTTCGGCGAACTGGGTGTGCGGCGCGGCCGAAGCAGAAGCAGAAGCCGAAGCTGATGCCGAAGGCGGCGCCGGCATGGCCGGGATGGTCGCGGCGGCGGCTGCCAGCGGGCGGATGCCGTCGCTGACGAATTCCAGGTGGTACTTGGCCATCTTGATCACGTCCTTGTTCTGCAGGAAGTGCTTGCCGATGCGGTGGCCATTCACAAATGTACCATTTGTGCTTTGCAGGTCCTCCAGGAAGGAGTCGTCCAGGATGGTCGTGATCAGGGCGTGCTCACCACTGACTGCCGGGTGGTTGAGGACAATGTCGTTATGCTTATGGCGGCCGACCGTCATGCGCTCCTTGGTGAGCTGCACGGTCTGCTCGATAACACCTTCTCGCATCACGAGTAGTTTTGCCAAATCAATATCCTCCTGGTAAACGCAAACGGGGAGCCGAAGCTCCCCGTTATCATACAGCTACTATTACAACATTGCCTTCAACAGGCGGCCCATTTCGGATGGGTTCTTGGTAACCGTGATACCGCAGGCTTCCATGATTTCCAGTTTGGCTTGTGCAGTGTCGGCGCCGCCGGAGATCAGCGCGCCGGCGTGGCCCATGCGCTTGCCTGGAGGAGCGGTAACACCGGCGATGAAGCCGACCACTGGCTTCTTCATGTTGTCCTTGATCCAACGGGCTGCGTTGGCTTCGTCCGGACCGCCGATTTCGCCGATCATGATCACAGCGTCGGTGTCAGGATCGTCGTTGAACATGCGCATCACGTCGATGTGCTTCAGGCCGTTGATCGGGTCGCCGCCGATACCAACTGCCGAAGACTGGCCCAGGCCCAGGGCGGTCAGCTGTGCAACCGCTTCGTAGGTCAGGGTACCGGAGCGGGACACCACGCCGATACGGCCTTTCTTGTGGATGTGGCCAGGCATGATGCCGATTTTGATTTCGTCAGGAGTGATCAGGCCTGGGCAGTTAGGGCCCAGCAGCAGGGTCTTGGAACCTGCTTTAGCCATGCGGTCTTTCACTTCCATCATGTCGCGGACTGGAATGCCTTCGGTGATGCAGATGGCCAGGTCCAGTTCGGCTTCCACGGCTTCCCAGATTGCAGCGGCTGCGCCTGCTGGTGGAACGTAGATCACGGAAACGGTCGCGCCGGTTTCCGATTTGGCTTCCTTGACGGAGGCGTAGATTGGGATGCCTTCGAAGTCTTCGCCGGCTTTCTTCGGGTTCACGCCAGCGACGAAGGCATTCTTGCCGTTCGCGTAGTCGCGGCACATACGGGTGTGGAACTGGCCGGTCTTGCCGGTGATGCCCTGGGTGATGACTTTGGTGTCTTTATTGATCAGGATAGACATATCGATTCCTTAATTATTTACCGGCAGCAGCGGCAACAACGGCCTTGGCTGCTTCTTCCATGGTGTCAGCGGCGATGATTGGCAGGCCCGATTCGGCCAGCATCTTCTTGCCCAGGTCTTCGTTGGTGCCCTTCATGCGCACGACCAGCGGCACGGACAGGGACACGGCCTTGGCGCCGGCGATCACGCCTTCAGCGATCACGTCGCAGCGCATGATGCCGCCGAAGATGTTCACCAGGATGGCTTTCAGTTC
>JBCNOX010000162.1:0-9608 GCA_039593645.1 Pseudoduganella sp. | reverse complement strand
ATATCGCGTTCCGCATCGGCCGCACCGCGCTCGCCGGCCACGGTGGAGAAGCGGGCAAACACTTCGGTCTTCTTGCCCACCGCGCCAAAGATGGCAGCCTTGGTATAGCGCGTGATGTCGTGCGTTACGGTGAAGGTGCCGTAGGCGCCGGAGCCCTTGGCGTGCATGCGCCGCTCAGGAATCACTTCGCGGTGAAAGTGGGCCAGCTTCTCCAGGTGCCACACGTCCTGCAGCAGCATGGGGCCGCGCGGGCCCGCCGTTTCCACGTTCTGGTTGTCCGCGACCGGCGCACCGGCGGCGGTTGTCAGTTTGCGATCCATGGCTTAGCCCTTGATGAAGGCCAGCAGGTCGGCATTCAGCTTGTCCTTGTGGGTATCCGTCAGGCCGTGCGGCGCGCCCGGGTACACCACCAGCTTGGCATTCTTCAGCAGCTTGGCTGCCGCTTTTGCCGAGGCGTCGATCGGCACGATCTGGTCGTCGTCGCCATGCAGCACCAGCATCGGGATGTCGATCTTTTTCAGGTCGGCGGTGAAGTCGGTTTCCGAGAACGCCTTGATGCAGTCGTAGGTGTTCTTGTGGCCGGCCATCATGCCTGCCATCCACCAGGCATTGATCATGCCCTGCGATGGCTTGGCGCCCGGGCGGTTGAAGTTGAAGAAGGGGCCGGAAGCGATGTCCAGGTAAAGCTGCGAGCGGTCCTTCAAAGAACCGGCGCGGATGCCGTCGAACACTTCCATCGGCAGGCCGCCAGGATTGGTGGCGGTCTTCAGCATCTGCGGCGGCACGGCGGAGATCAGGCCGGCCTTGGCGATGCGCTTGCTGCCGTGGCGGCTCAGGTAGCGCGCCACTTCGCCGCCGCCAGTGGAGAAGCCGAACAACGCCGCGTTTTTTACGTCCAGCAGGTCCAGCAGCTGCGCCAGGTCGTCGGCGTAGTGGTCCATGTCGTTGCCGTCCCAGGGCTGGCTGGAGCGGCCGTGGCCGCGGCGGTCATGGGCAATGGTGCGGTAGCCGTGGTCGGCCAGGAACAGCATCTGCGATTCCCAGCTGTCGGAATTCAGCGGCCAGCCGTGGCTGAACACCACCACCGGGCCGTTGCGCGGACCCCAGTCCTTGTAATAGATTTCCACGCCATCGCGGGTGGTGAAGGTGCCCGAGGTGCGGCCGACGGCGGCGGAAGCCTTGGCGGCTGCCGGAGTCGCGGCGGCGGCGGAAGTGGAGAGGGATGCGCCGGCGGCGGCGACGGCGGTGGCAGCGCCCAGCAGGACGTTGCGGCGACGGTTGCTGATAGGGGATGGCATGGTGATGTTCTTCTTTCTTTAAGTGGTTGATATCCACGTGAAAGAATAGCCAGTGCCCGCCAGGTCGGAATCGCCCATCCGGGGGCGTGGGCACTACCTCTTTTGGGGGATGCCTTGCGCAGGCTTCACAGGCGGGCCAGTTCCGGCCCGTCCTTTGGCCCCAGCCAGGTGGCGGCGAAGCGCTTGCGGGCGGCGCCCGCGGCGGCCTTGTCGCCGCGTTTTTCATATACCTCGACCAGGCCGCGCAGGGCCCAGCCATTGCTGGGCGTCCTGGCAAACGAAGCGCGGAAAGCCGCTTCCGCCTGGTCCAGCTTGCCGGCCTTGAGCAGTGCGGCGCCCAGCGACTGGCGCACCGGGTAGTACCAGTAGGGCGGCTCGGTGTAGGGCAGCGCATCCTGCGCCGCCACCGCTTGCGTGAACAGCGCGATCGCGCCGGGCAGCTCGCCTTTCGCCTCGGCCAGCTTGCCGGCTGCCACCAAGCGCGCGGTGCGCACGATGTCGGCGCCGGGCACGCCCCAATCGACCAGCGGCTTGAAGTCGGCCTTCAGCTCGATGGCGGCAATGCTGTCGACTTCGCGCTGGCTGTCGTCCCACATGCCCTTGCGCGCAAAGCCGACGGCGCGCGCGTAATGCCACATCGCGCGCAGCAGCACGAATTCTTCCGCCGGCGCCGCCAGCGCCAGCAGCGTTTCGGGGCTGCTGAATTGCACGTGGGCGAAGTAGGGCGCAGCCCGCACCGGCTGCATGGGCGGGATCGCGCGCAACTGCTCGGGGCTGATCGACTGCTCCAGCTTTTGCGTGGCCTGCAGCGCGGCCTTGCCGTCGCCGCCCATCAGCGCCGACACCATCGCGAAGTGGATGTTGTGCGGGTAGTAGGCGCCCTTGTACACCGGGTCGCTGGCGGTGCCGCGGAAATACTTTTCGTCGATGGCGATGGCGTCGAGATTCGATTGCAGCGCGTCCTTGTAGAGGCCCACGCGATAGTAGATGTGCGAGGGCATGTGCACGATATGGCCGGCGCCGGGAATCTGCCTGGCCAGCTGGCGCGCGTAGGGCAGGGCTTTTTCGGGATGGGTCGAAGCTTCCATCGCGTGGATGTAGTAATGGATGGCGCCGGGGTGGCGGGGATTGCGCTCCAGTACGCGCTCCAGCGCGTCGACCAGCTCCTGCGTGCGGCCTTTCGGGCGGGCGCCGCCGGCCTCCCAGTAATCCCAGGGCGACAGGTCCATGATGGATTCGGCAAACAGCACCTGCACCGTATCGTCGTTGGGGAAGCTGTGCGCGGCCTCGCTCATGGCAGCGGCATAAGCCTGGTCCAGCGGCGCGCGCTCGGCCGGCGCTTGGGCGGCGTAGCGCTTGTTGACGGCGCGTACCAGCGCCTGTTCCACCGGGCTGGCGGTATTGGCGGCCGCCGCTGCGCGCTCGGCGGCGGCAAAGGCCGGCGCCACCATTTCGGGGAACATCGGCGCGTTGATGTTCGGCCCCAGCACCAGCGCCTCGCCCCAGTGGCACATGGCGCATTGCGGGTCGGCCTGTTGCGCGGCGCGGAAGGCGCGCGCCGCTTCGGCATGGTTGAAGGCGAACAGCAGGCGCAGGCCCTGGTCGAAATAGGCCTGGGCGCGCGGGCTGCGCGTGGTGATGGAAAAGTGCAGCTTGCCCAGGTCCTTGTACAGCGGCGGCGGGCTTTCCTGGCCGGCCTTCCGCGCCTGCTGCACCGGCTTGAAAGGGGCCGTCTCGGTTGGCGCTGCCATTGCCAGCAGCAACGGCCGTGCGCCGGCTGGATTGGTGCACAGGGCGCCATCCAGCAGGGGATCGAAGACCGGCTCGCGTACCGCCTGCGAGCCGGCAGGGAAGGCGCCGGCCGCCAGGCACAGCATCAGGGGCAGGACACGGGCGGTCGGCATGTTGGCTCTCCTGTCAGTGGTGCAGTGGCTTGCCGGTGGCTTTCCCGGTGGTGGCCGGCTGCAAGGCATGTTCCAGCTTGCTGGTGTCGTAGTAGGCGCGCTGCGACACCACCTTATCATCGCGCATCTTGATCACATGGACAAAGGGATTTTCGTATTCGATGCCGGTGCTGCGTGCCATCCAGCGCGAATCGCCAGTGACCACCACCGTATCGCCTTCGGCCACCATGGTCTTGGGCTCCAGCGACAGGCACTGGACGGTCTCATTCAGCTTCATGAAGTACTCGGCTATTTCCTTCTTGCCGTGATAGGTCCCGCCTATTGGCAGGTAGTCGGATTCCGGATTGATGAATTCGGCATCGTCGTAGTAGCGTTCGAGCAGGCCTTTGATATCGCCTGCCGCAAACTGCTTGTATGCTTCACTGATGAGTTTTTTGGTGTCCATGACATCCCCCAAGCACCGGCACCCGCAGCGGCATGCCGCGGGCTGCCGATCAGATAAGCCTAGTACGCGGGGGGCGGATGTCAAGTTCAGCGCGGGGTGCCGAAAACCTGGGTCCAGTAGGCTGCCGGGCGCTTGCTGTGGCGGATGCTGACGCCCACGCCGATCTCGGTAAATTTCGCGTTCATCAGGTTGCGGCAATGGCCAGGACTGCTGATCCAGCCATCCACCGCTTCCTGCGCACTGGTCTGGCCGCGCGAGATGTTTTCGCCGACATGGCGCCAGCGGTAGCCGTGCGCTTCGGCGCGCTGCGGCACTTCGTTACCCTGCTTGTTCCTGTGTGCGAAGTAGCCTTGCTGCGCCATGTCTTCGCTATGCGCTTGCGCGGCTTCGGCCAGTTGCCGGTTCCACGCCAGCGGCGGCGCGGCTTCCATCCAGCTGTCGCCGCATTGGCGCGCTTCGGCGCGCGCCGCATTGGTGGCCTTCAGGACTTGCTGCGCCGCTTCCGCCGTGTCGGGCAGCAGTGCGACGGGGTTTGGCGTTGGCGCAGCCAGCACGACGGTCCATTCATTGCCCGTCCGATGTGCGCCGATATCGCGATAGCGCGTGCTGCCCATCGTGGCGCAGTACGATTCGCGCAAGGCTTCGAAGGCGCTGCGTGCATCGCTCGGACCTTCCACGTTGACGGCATCGGCCACCTCCGGATCGTAGCCGGCGCTGTCCAGCGCGGCCAGCAGGATGGTGCCGGGCCGCAGCGCGATGCGCGACAGCACCGGCCTTGGCGTCAGCACGGGCACGGCGGGACGCTGCTTGCCCAGGCAGGTGGCGGGGGCGGCGCGCCAGGCGTTGACCATTGCCAGCAGCTGGTCCGCGTCGCCGGCGCGGGCGGCCGGCAGCTGCGCCGCGCACGCGGTTGCGAGAATGATAAGTCGCTTCATGCGGCCACTATACCTGCTCTGGTAAACTGCGGGCAACAAAGGAGTGTAGACATGGTTTCGTTGCAAGAACAATTGATGAAGGCTGGCCTGGTCGACAAAAAGAAAGTCAACAAGGTACAGCAGGAAAAGTCCAAACAGCACAAGGAAGAACTGCGCAGCGGCACCAAGGCGGTCGACCAGACGCGCGAGGCGGCGCTGGAACAGCAGCGCAAGGCCGCCGAGCGTGCGCGCGAACTGAATGCGCAGCGCGATGCGGCCGCCAGCCAGAAAGCCATCATGGCGCAGGTGATCCAGATGGTGCAGCAGCACCGCCAGCCAAAGGGCAATGGCGACGTGGCCTACAACTTCACCATCGGCAGCAAGATCGAGCGCATCTACGTGTCGGACAAGGTGCAGCAGCACCTGGTCAATGGCCGCCTGGTGATCGTGGTGCTGGATGGCGTGGCCGAACTGGTGCCGAAAGTGGTGGGCGAAAAGATCGCCGAGCGCGCGCCGGAAGTGGTGGTCGCGGTCAAGAAAGCCGCCAGCGAGCAGCCGGCGGAAGACGATCCTTACGCCGACTACAAGATCCCGGACGACTTCACCTGGTAACCAGCACCCCGGCTTCGGCGGACACGGTAAACGGCACCGTCGCGCCGCCATAGCCGGCCCAGTTGCGCAGGTCGAAGCTGCCGCCGCCCGCCATGCGCTGGCCTTGCAGGTTCAGGTAAGTCAAAGGCTGCTTCGGCTTGCACACCTGCGGGATGCCGACCGACTGCAGGAAGGTGACCGCGCCCGCGCCAACGCGCGTGCCCTTGCCGTCCTCCACCAGCAGTGCCGTTTCCACATCCACGCCGATGCCGCGCGCCATGCCGGCCCAGCCATCGTTGACGATGCGGGCGATGAAGGCCGCCAGGCGGCCCATGCGGTCGCGCGTGTCGAAGTGGGCATCGGTGAGCACGCTGCCCAGGTCGGGCAGCAGCAGGAAATCGCGTTGCAGCGTCATGCGCTTGTCGTAGGGATCGGCCAGCGCTTCAGCGGAAGTGATGCTGCCGTTCAGCGCGGCAAAGCCGAAGCGCCCCATCAGGGCCAGGCCGGCGCTGGTGCCGCCGATCGGGATCCTGCGCCCGGCCAGTTCCTGGATCGCCGCCTGCACCGGCGTGCCTTGCCAGAAGTTGATGTAGTCCGACTGGTCGCCGCCGGCGATGAACAATTCTTCCGCATGGCGGATGCGCTCGATGACGAAGGGATCGCTGGCGGCTTCGCGGCTGGGAATCACCAGCGTTTCCACCGATTGCGCGCCGCGCATGGCGTAGATGTAGGGGTTGTAGGCGTCGGTACCGCGGCTGCGGATCACGACGAAATTGCCGCCGCCGCCTTTCTGGATCATCCAGCGAAAGGCGTCATCGACGTCCGGCCCGCCACCCATCAGCACCAGGCTGGATTTTTTCGGCTGCGGCAGGACGGCGTTGGCAGGATCGCCCACCGCGTAATACTGGTAAGGCTTGCCGGCGTAGGCGGGGGCTGCCAGCGCGGCGGCCAGCAGCAGGAAGACAGCGAACAAGCGGTGGAGGCGTACCATGGCAATGCTCCCGGGCGAGGTGAATCCTGCCCGGCCATTGTACGCCCGTCACTTGCAGGAATTTACCCGCGCGCTGGAATATTCAGGCCGCGCGCCACAGCCGGCCGGTCGAGGAAGGCGCCCAGCACGCGGCGCACATTGGTAAATTTCTCGAAGCCAACAAGCTCGCCGGCGCCATAGTATTCCACCAGGTTGCGCACCCACGGGAAGATCGCGATATCGGCAATCGTGAACTCGTCGCCCATGACCCACTTGCGGCCTTGCAGGCGCTGGTCCAGCACGCCGAGCAGGCGTGCCGATTCGTTGATGTAGCGGTCGCGCGGGCGCTTGTCTTCGTATTCCTTGCCGGCGAACTTGTGGAAGAAGCCGACCTGGCCGAACATCGGGCCGATGCCGCCCATCTGGAACATCACCCACTGGATGGTTTCGTAGCGCGCCGCCGCATCCTGCGGAATCAGCTTGCCGGTCTTTTCGGCCAGGTAGATCAGGATCGCGCCCGATTCGAACAGCGGCAGCGGCTTGCCGCCCGGACCGTCCGGATCGATGATGGCAGGGATCTTGTTGTTCGGGTTCAGGGACAGGAACTCCGGCGACAGCTGGTCGTTGCTCTCGAAGCTGACCAGGTGCGGCTCATAGGCCAGGCCGATTTCTTCCAGCATGATCGATACCTTGACGCCGTTCGGCGTAGGCAGGGAGTACAGCTGCAGGCGTTCAGGATGTTGGGCGGGCCATTTGGCGTTGATAGGGAAGTCGGTAATGCCATTCATGCTCAAGCTCTCTCGGTTGGACAATGAATCGCGATTATGGGGCAATCCGGTTTTTCGTGCCCGCAGCAGGTTATTATTGCCAAGCAAATAACTTTGCACATATCGAAACTAGGAGACAAGATGAGACAGCAAGTTTTATCCCGTATTCTGAGGTTGATTCCCTGCGTGCTGCTGGCGGCTTGCGGCAACAGCAGCGATGACGCCCCGGCACCACCCACCACCGCACCGATCACCGGCACCAGCTTCGTGGCCTCGATCCGCTATACCTCCTACGGCGTGCCTCACGTGAAAGCGGAGAATTTCAAAGGCGCCGGCTATGGTTACGGCTACGCCTTCGCCAAGGAAAACATCTGCCTGTATGCGGAAGAACTGGTGACCCTGCACGGCGAACGCGCCAAATATTTCGGCGGCGCCGGCGGCTACCTCGGCCAGCTGGGCGACACCTTCGGCAATATCGATTCCGATTTCTTCTACAAGCTGCTGTTTACGCCAGCGCTGGCGGCCAAGATCAAGGCCGCGTCCAGCCAGGATGCGCAAGACCTGACGACCGGCTTCGTGGCGGGCTACAACCGCTACCTGAAAGAGACCCCGCCCGCCAGCCTGCCGGCGGCGTGCAACAACGCTGCCTGGGTGCAGCCGATGACGGAAGACGATGCCTACCTGCGTTTCGCGCAAGCCGCGATGGCGGGCAGCTCGCTGGCCTTCATCAAGCAGATCGGCTCGGCCCAGCCGCCGAAGACCGCGACGGCAGCGCTGCTCAAGCGCAGCACGCCGCGCCTGCTGGCCGCCGCCGATTATGCCAACTCCTCGATTGCCAAGGGCCTGCAGACCATCCAGGAACACAGCATCGGCTCCAACGGCTTCGGCCTGGGCAAGGACGTGACGCAGTCCGGCAAGGGCATGGTGTTCGGCAACCCGCACTTTCCGTGGTGGGGCGCGCTGCGCCTGAACCAGCTGCACCTGACCGTCACCGGCAAGGGCTACGACGTGTATGGCGCCACGCTGCTGGGCGTGCCGCTGCCGCTGATCGGCTTTAACGACAAGGTGGCGTGGACCCATACCTTCTCGACCGACAACCGCTTCACCTTGCGCTACCTGGCGCTCGATCCGAGCAACCCGACCCGCTACATCAAGGACGGCAAGCCGGTCGCCATGACGGCGGTGCCGCTGACGATCAGCGTCAAGGGCGCCGACGGCGCGCTCACCCCGCTGTCGCGCACCCTGTACACCACCGAGTTCGGGCCGATGCTGATGGACAGTTCCTTCGCCTGGGGCACCTCGTCGGCGTTCGCGATCCAGGATGCCAACCTGGCCAACTACAAGCTGATCGACCAGGTCCTGCTGAACGGCAAAGCGGCCAGCGTGGACGACTTGCGTACCGCGGCCTCCACCTATGTGGCGATGCCATGGGTGAATACGATGGCGGCCGACAGCGCGGGCGAGACGCTGTACGGCAACTTCTCCGTGGCGGCCAATGTGCAGAATGCCCAGCTGGCCGGCTGCGTTCCCGGTGCGGCGCAAGGCGCGCCGTTCCAGGACATCATGGCCACCACCGGCGTGGTGGTGATGGCCGGCACCTCGTCGGCCTGCGACTGGTCGGGCGCGGTCGGCGCGGCCCAGCGCCCCTGGGTCAAGCGCAGCGACTACATCCTGAATGCCAACGACAGCCACTGGTGGCCGTCGGCCGGCACCTTCCTCACCGGCTATCCGAAGATCATCGCGACTGGCCCGAACCTGGAAGGCGCGCCGCAGAACAACCGTACCCGCACCGGCCACGCCATCGTGCGCGACCGCCTGGCCGGCGCCGACGGCCTGCCGGGCAACCGCTTCACCATGGCCAACCTGCAGCAGATCTACCTGCAGGCGCGCTTCTTCAAGGCGCAGAAATGGCTGCCTGAATTTACCGCCGCTTGCCTCGCGTCCAGCAGCGCAACGGAAGCGGCCAAGGATGCCTGTTCGGTTCTGCAGGCATGGGACAAGACCCATGCGCCCGGCAGCGCGGGCGCCATCCTGTTCCATGAGCTGTATGCCGCGCTGGGCGAGCTGAATGCCGCGTCCTGGTGGAGCGTGCCTTACAACCCGGCCGACCCGCTGGAGACCCCGCGCGGCGCCGCCGGCATTCCGGCCGCCATGGCAAAACTGGAAGCGCTGGTGGCCGGCAGCCAGTTCGATACCGCGGCCAAGCGCAGGACCCGTCCTGAGGAAGTGCAGAGCATTTCGCGCCCCGACGGCAGCCTGGCGGTGCCGGGCGGGCGCTATACCTTCATGAACTGGCGCGGCGTGAAGAACCAGATCTATCCCGGCATCTGGATCTATACGGCGGATTCGAAAACCAACGCTGGCGCTTACGGCAACAGCTATATCCAGTTCGTGACCTGGGATGGCAGCGGACCGGTGGCGGAGGGCATCCTGACCTACGGCCAGTCCTCGAACCCGGACAGCCCGCACTTCAACGACCAGACCAAGCTGTACGCCAAGGGCCAGTGGGTCAAGCTGCCATACACGGAAGCCCAGATCACCTCCGACCCGGGCTACAAGCTGGTCGAGATTTCGGAGTAAGGTTCGGAGTAGGGCTTAGCCGGCGCGGCGCGCGGCGCGGCAGGCTTCGAGCTGGGTGCGCAGCTCGGAGGCTTCCGCCAGGTAGTTGTCGCGCGCCGTGGCGGCGCCGACCAGTTCCATTTCCGCCGCCAGCTTGGCG